>JADCHX010000010.1 GCA_020248265.1 Rhodocyclaceae bacterium | reverse complement strand
GTCGCCGACAAGGACCTGCCGCGCGCGCGCGCGCTCGTGGCCGGCTGCACGCCGGCCGGCGAAGCAGCGGCACAGGTGGTCGATGATGCGTTCTCGGTGGTGCGCGATCCGGACGTCGACATCGTCGTCGAACTGATCGGTGGCTACGGCATCGCGAAAGAGCTGATCCTGGAGGCGATCGCCCACGGCAAGCACGTGGTCACCGCCAACAAGGCGCTGCTCGCGCTGCACGGCAACGAGATCTTCGGCGCCGCGCAGGCCAAGGGCGTGATGGTGGCGTTCGAGGCAGCCGTCGGCGGTGGCATCCCGATCATCAAGGCGCTGCGCGAGGGCCTCACCGCGAACCGCATCGAGTGGATCGCGGGCATCATCAACGGCACCAGCAACTTCATCCTGTCCGAGATGCGCGACAAGGGGCTCGCGTTCGATGCGGTGCTCGCGCAGGCGCAGAAGCTCGGCTATGCGGAAGCCGATCCGACCTTCGACATCGAGGGCATCGATGCCGGGCACAAGCTGACCATCATGTCGGCGATCGCCTTCGGCGTGCCGATGCAGTTCGATCGGGCGTACACCGAAGGCATCACGGCACTGAGCGCCGACGATATCCGCTACGCCGAAGAACTCGGCTACCGGATCAAGCTCCTCGGTATCACGCGGCGGGTAGGCGAGGGCGCCGGCGCGGGCATCGAACTGCGCGTTCACCCGACGCTGATCCCCGCCAGGCGGCTGATCGCCAACGTCGAGGGCGTGATGAACGCCGTGCTGGTGAAGGGCGACGCGGTGGGCCAGACGATGTACTACGGCGCCGGCGCAGGTGCCGAGCCGACTGCATCGGCCGTGATCGCCGACCTGGTCGACGTCACCCGCCTGGCGACGGTCGACCCGGAGAACCGGGTGCCCCACCTCGCCTTCCAGCCCGACCGCATCTCGAACCTGCCGATCCTGCCGATCGCGGACATCGAGACCGCCTACTACCTGCGCATGCGGGTGCAGGACAAGCCCGGCGTACTCGCCGACATCACGCGCATCCTCGCCGACCGCACGATCTCGATCGACGCGATGGTGCAGAAGGAGCCGGCCGCAGGCGAGAGCGAGGCCGACATCATCCTGCTCACGCATCGCACCGTCGAGCGCAACATGGATGCAGCGATCGCCAGCATCGAGGCGCTGCCGACGGTCGCCGGCCGGGTCACGCGGCTGCGCCTGGAAGAACTCTAGGCCGTGCGTTACCTCAGTACCCGCGGCGGGATGGCGCCGGCGAGTTTCCGCGAGATCCTGCTGGAGGGGCTCGCACCCGATGGCGGCCTCGCGATGCCGGAGTCCTGCCCGCAGGTCGACCGTGCGACGCTCGCACGGTGGCGCGGGCTCGACTACCCCAGCCTCGCGTTCGAGATCCTGTCGCTGTTCATCGACGACATCCCGCCGACCGCGCTGCGCTCGATCGTCGAGCGGACCTATCGGGCGGAGGTATTCGGATCCGATGCGGTGACCCCGTTGATCGAACTGCAGTCCGGCCTGCACCTGCTGCAGCTGTCCAACGGGCCGACGCTCGCGTTCAAGGACGTCGCGATGCAGTTGCTCGGCAATCTCTTCGAGTTCGTGCTCGCCGAGCGCGGGGAGTCGCTGAACATCCTCGGTGCCACGTCCGGCGATACCGGCTCGGCCGCCGAGTACGCGATGCGCGGCAAGCGCGGCATCCGGGTGTTCATGCTGTCGCCCCACGGCGCGATGAGTCCGTTCCAGACGGCACAGATGTTCTCGCTGATGGATCCGAACATCCACAACATCGCGATCCGCGGGGTGTTCGACGATTGCCAGGACATCGTCAAGGCGGTCAGCGCAGACCTCGCGTTCAAGGCACGCTACCGGATCGGCACGGTGAATTCGATCAACTGGGCGCGGCTGGTGGCCCAGGTCGTCTATTACTTCAAGGGCTACTTCGCCGCGACCCGTTCCGACGACGAGACCGTTTCCTTCTGCGTGCCCTCCGGCAATTTCGGCAACATCTGCGCTGGGCATGTGGCGCGCCGGATGGGGCTGCCGGTGCACCGGCTGATCCTTGCTACCAACGAGAACAACGTGCTCGACGAGTTCTTCCGGACGGGCACCTACCGTCCGCGCAGCTCGCGGGAGACGCGGCAGACGTCCAGCCCGTCGATGGACATATCGA
Source organism: Rhodocyclaceae bacterium (assembly GCA_020248265.1). Taxonomy (NCBI): domain Bacteria; kingdom Pseudomonadati; phylum Pseudomonadota; class Betaproteobacteria; order Rhodocyclales; family Rhodocyclaceae; species Rhodocyclaceae bacterium. Next base: position 278,441 of record JADCHX010000010.1, on the reverse strand, counting down.
AGGCCTCGAATTTCGAGCGCTATGTGTACGACCTGGTCGGCGGCGACGGTTCACGCGTGCGGGCCCTGTGGCGCGAAATAGACGAGCGTGGCGCGTTCGACCTCGCTGCCTCCGGCGAGTTCGCGAAGGTGGCGCAGACCGGTTTCGTATCCGGGCACAGCACCCATGCAGACCGCCTGCGCACGATCCGCAGCACGTTCGAAGGCAGCGGACGCATCGTCGATACCCATACCGCCGATGGCATCAAGGTTGCACTCGAACTGCGCGAGCCGGGCGAGACTGTGGTGTGCCTGGAAACCGCGCTGCCCGTGAAATTCGAAGCGACGATCATCGAGGCGCTCGGCCGTCCGCCGTCGCGCCCATCCGGGTTCGATGCGCTGGAGTCCGCTCCGCTGCGCTTCGAGGTGATGGATGCCGATACCGTCGCCGTGAAACGCTATATCGAGGCGCGCTGCGCCGACTGACCGGCAGGCAGGCCGTGAACGGGAACATGGACCATGACTGATCCGGAACACGAACTGGCCCGGCTGCTCGCAGAACGGTTCCAGGACGCGGGCGACCTCGATACGGGCTTCGCGAACGAAGGCCATGTCCGCATGGCCGCGCACGCCTCGATGCGCGACTGGGCAGATCGGCCCCTGCCGGAAGGCATGCTGCGCACGCTGGCGGCGATCGCGCTGTCCTCGCCCAGCAAGAGCGACATGCAGAGCCGCGACATCGTGGTGGTCACCGATCCGCAACGCAAGGCAGGGCTGGCCGCCCTCACGGCGCCGGATGCATGGATCGCCGCCGCCCCCGCGTTGCTGGTGTTCTGCGGCAACCACCGGCGGCAGCGCCAGATCGGCGAGTGGCGAGGCGTACCGTTCGCCAACGACCACCTCGACTGGTTCTTCAATGCAGCAGTCGACGCCAGCCTCGTGCTCGGCTCGTTCATCGTCGCGGCCGAGGCGGCCGGGCTGGGCTGCTGTCCCATCAGCCAGATCCGCAACCGCGCCGAGGCGGTGAGTACCTTCCTCGGATTGCCCGAGCGGGTGTTTCCGGTAGCCGGCCTCGCGGTCGGCTGGCCGGGTGCCGTGGCGCAGGTGAGTCCGCGGCTGCCGCTGAAGCTCACCGTCCATGCCGACCGCTATCGGGACGAGGGTGAAGCGGCGACACGCGCGGCAGTGGACGACTATGACCGCTGGCGCGATGGCCGCCAGCCATACCGGCGCCAGCGGCGCGTGCGCGACCTTGGCGTAGCCGCGTTCTACGGCTGGTCGGAAGACAAGGCCCGCCAGTACTCGGTCCCTGAGCGTGCCGACTTCGGGGCATACATCCGCGCGCGGGGATTCAAGCTCGATTGACGGTGGCCTGCCGTCAGAGTGTGCGGCCCTTCTGCCAGAGCACGTCCGCAATCCCGGCATCGCGGTTGACGACACGGCACATCACGAACAGCAGGTCGGACAGGCGGTTGAGGTAGTGCTGAGCCAGCGGCGAGACGGGCTCGGCCGCTACCAGTGTCACCATCCGCCGTTCTGCTCGCCGTGCAAGCGTGCGCGCCAGGTGGCAGGCCGCTGCCGCCCGCGATCCGCCCGGCAGGATGAAGTCTTTCAGTGGTTCAAGGTCGGCGTTGAACCGGTCGAGCACCTCTTCGAGCCGGCTCACATGGCGCTCCGTGACTGCCGTATAGCCCGGTATGCTCATCTCGCCACCGAGATCGAACAGGTCGTGCTGCACGGCGGTCAGGCATTCGCGTACCTCGGCCGACACCGGTTCGGCCAGTACCAGCCCGATCGCGCAGTTGAGTTCGTCCACCACGCCGAGCACCTCGACCCGCGGCGCGTCCTTTGCAACCCTGCTGCCGTCGCCAAGGCCGGTGTCTCCGCCGTCGCCGGTACGTGTATAGATCCTGGTGAGGCGGAAGCCCATTGCCGTCGTCCCTGGCGCCTGCCCTGGCTGCCTTGAATGTCCTGGGTACTGCCGGTGTCGCAAGTGCCCTGGCGCAGGCGCCCGCCCGGTCGGAACCGCCGACCGAGCGCGATTATAGGGGTGGCGTGCCTTCCGTCGAGGGTGATCGGCTTGCCGAAGCTGGCGCGGCAGCTGGCCGTGACCCTTCGGTTTCGAGTCGGGCACCGATCGAGGGGTCGGGCGTGCGTTGCGCGATCGCCTCCATCGCCTGCCCGGACGTCCTGAACAGGTTGGCTGCGCCGATCTTCTCGCGCAGCCCGGTGCGGTCGAACACCTCCATCACCTGCAGCTTGACGCCGCACAGCGACAGGGTTGCTCCGCTCGCCGCCAGTCGCTCCGACAGGTGCTCCAGCACCTCCACCCCGGAGGCATCGATCGCGTTGATGCCATCGGCCACGATCAGCACCTCGCGCGCGTCCGGCGCGGCGGCCACTGCCTCCAGCACGCTGTCCTCGAAGTACGGGACGTTCGCGAAGTACAGAGAGCCGTCGAAGCGCAGGACCACCAGTTGCCGGCTGGTCGGCAAGCCATGCAGCCGTGCGTCGCGCAGGGTGCCGTCCGGATGGCGCGCCAGAACGGCCATGCGCGGGCGCATCGTGCGGTACAGGTAGAGCAGGATCGCGAGTGCGGCGCCCAGCAGCACGCCGTAGTCGATCGCGGGCGCGAGCAGCAGCGCTGCAAAGAAGGTCGTCCAGGCCGCGATGCCGTCGTGCCGGTGCGCGCGCCAGGCATGGTTCATCGCCCTGAAGCCGATCAGGCTGGTGATCGCCATCATGATCACCGCCGCGAGCACGGCCTGCGGCAGGTGGTAGAGCATCGGGGTCAGCGCGAGCAGGGTCACCAGCATCAGCAAGCCGGTCACCACGCTCGACATCCCGGTGCGTGCGCCGGCGCTGATGTTCACCGCCGAGCGCGAGAACGAGCCCATGGTCGGGAATGCCTGGGTGAGGCTGCCCGCGATGTTGGCAAGGCCCTGTCCGAGGAGTTCCTGGTTGGCATCGATCCGTTGCCGGGTGCGCGCCGCCATCGCCTTGCCGATCGACACCGCTTCGACGAATCCGATCAGCGCCATCACGAGCGCGGCGCCGAGCAGCGAGCGTACGGCTTCCCAGGAAAACTGTGGCAGGGCGGGCGACGGCAGTCCGGGCGGGATCGTGCCCACGACCTCCCCGCCGCCGGACAGGTGCACGGTACCGCCGCGGATGGCGCGGATGCGCCAGGTCTGCCGTCCCGCCTCGCCGCCGCTGACGCTGCCGGACGGGTTGAGCGTGGCGATCGATCCGTCCGGTGCCATCGTGGCGTGGAAGGCCAGTTGCCGCAGGTCGCGCAGGCGCTGGGCGTTCTCGCGTTCCACGTCCGAGCGTTCGAGCTGCTTCAGTTCGAGCTCGTGGCGGCGGGTCAGCGCATCGCTGCGCGACAGGGCGGGGGCCGCTGCCGCGCGCAGGCCCTCGATGCGTGCATCGAGTTCCCGAATCCGTGCCGCCGCCTGCTGGTAGTCGCGGGCGATCGCCAGCACGTGCGGGTCGCCGAAGGCTTCGACCGGTGCGCTGCCGTTGCGCTCGAAGCCGATCGCCCAGCTGATCGCGGTGCCGAGCGCGACGGCCACGAGCACCCCGGGCCAGCGCGGCAACCAGCGGCGGAAGCCCCAGATCACGGCCATGGCCCCGACGCCGATGGCCAGGCTGGGCAGGTGGGCATCCGGGAGCTGGAGCAGCATGCGCCAGATGTCGCCGAGGAAGAAATCGCTGCGGCCGAGTGGCAACCCGAGCAGCTTGTTCAGCTGCGACAGGCCTATGATGATGGCCGCCGCCGAGGTGAAGCCGAGGATCACCGGATGCGACAGGAAGCTCACCACGTTGCCCATCCGGCACAGCGCGAGCACGAGCTGGATCGCGCCCACCATGAAGGCGAGCAGGATGGCGAGGGCCACGAACTGCTCCGATCCGAGGGTGGCCAGCGGGGCAAGGGCCGATGCGGTGAGGATCGAAGACACTGCGGCAGGCCCGGTCGCCAGCTGGCTGGACGATCCCCAGAGCGCGGCAACGATCACCGGCAGGAAGCCGGCATACAGACCGTAGTACGCGGGCACGCCTGCCAGCTGGGCATAGGCCATCGACTGCGGCACCAGCACCAGTGCGACGCTGATGCCGGCAACGATGTCCGCGCGCAGCGCACTGCGCTGCAGCGGCCACCAGTGCAGGAACGGCAGCAGCCGCTTCATCGGGCGTCCTGCGCCGGAGCGGCGGGCGCTGCCAGGCGGCACTCGTCGAACGCACACCCGGTGCATGCCGCGCAGGTGGCCGTGTTCCGCCGCGCGAGGATCGCCGCGATTGCGTCGCCCTTGCGCTCGAACACATGTCCGGCGCCCAGTGCCGCCAGCGCGCCCGAGCGTTCCAGCATCTCGCGCACCGTCGGCTTGAGCGCCGCCAGGTACAGGCCGCCGCCCGCGGCAGCGAGGCGGTGCGCCTCGACTTCGATCATGTGCGCCCCGGCGATATCCATCAGGTTGATGCCGTCGCCCAGCAGCAGCAGGTTGCGCGGTTGCCCGGCAGCGCCGGTGAGCTCGAGCAACCGGTCGCGTACGTGTTCGACCGCACCGTAGAAGAGCGACCCGTCGACACGCAGCACCAGCAGCTGGGGGCATCCGGCCGGCGGAGGTGCCGAGGCTGACACCGGCACGAAGCGCCGGGTGCCATCCGCGTCGGAAGCGGGCACCAGCTGCACCAGGGCCGGCTTGGAGGTACGGTTCAGGTAGAGCATCAGCGACAGCATCACGCCTGCGAGTATGCAGAACTCGAGGCTGATGAGCACGCCGGACAGGAAGGTCAGTACCAGCACGGCCGATTCGGTGCGGCTCGCCTGCAGGATCTGCCGTATGCCCTTGAAGTCGATCAGTCCCCAGGCGACGACCATCAGCACCGCCGCCATTGCCGCATGCGGCAGGTATGCCGCGAGCGGCGCGACGGCGAACAGGATTGCCAGCAGGAAAAGGGCGGATGAGGCCGCGGCCAGAGGCGAGCGCGCGCCGGCGTCGTAGTTCACGCCGCTGCGGTTGAACGAGCCGCTGGACGGGTAGCTGGAGAAGAACGCGCCGGCGATGTTCGACAGCCCCTGCCCGGTGAACTCCTGGGTGCTGTCGATGCGCTGGCCGGAGCGCACGGCGATGCTGCGCGCGATCGACACCGCCTCGGTCAGCGCGAGGATGGTGATCGCGAGCGCGATCGCGCCGGTCTCCCGTATCGCCGCAGTCGACAGGTCGGGCAGCGACAGCGGCGGCAGGGACGCGGGCAGCGCGCCCACAGTCGTGATGCCCGAGCGTCCGCCGCTGGCCGCATCGATGGCCAGCGCGGCCAGTGCACCGATCGCCATCGCGATGATCATGTACGGCCATCGTGGTACGTAGTGCCGCAAGGCAATCGCGCAGCCGAGGGTGACCAGGCTGACCAGCGTCACCTGGAGATCGATCCCGTCCACACGCAGCAACAGCGCACCCCAGGTCTCGAAGAATCCGGCACCGCGCGGGATGTCGATCCCGAAGAACGTCTTGAGCTGGGCATCGATGATCACCACTGCCGCTGCGGCCATGAAGCCGACGATCACCGTATGCGAGATGAAGTTCACCAGCGTGCCCAGGCGTGCAAGGCCCATCGCCAGTTGCATCGCGCCGACCAGCAGGGTCACCGTCAGCGCCAGCTCGACGTAGCGTGCGCTGCCCGGCTCCGCCAGCGGCGCGAGCGAAGCGAACAGCACGATCGAGATCGCGTTGGTCGGCCCCGAGACCAGATGCCAGGACGAGCCGAACAGTGCAGCTATCACTGCAGGTACCATCGCACAATAGAGGCCGTACTCGACAGGCATCCCCGCCAGGGTTGCGAATGCCACGCACTGGGGCAGCACGATCACCGCGCCGGTCAGCCCGGCGAGCAGGTCGGCGCGGGCCGACTGGCGAGTGATGCCGGGCAGCCAGCGCATGAATGGCAACAGGCGCAGGATCGTGCGGGGCAGGGCGTTCGAATCGGTTAAAATCTGCGGCACGGCGTCCGGATGTCCCGAGGGAGAGTTGGAGGGCGTCACCGCGACAAGGCAGTGCAGCTCCCGCACAGCATCCGTCCCTGCCCGATTATCTGGCAAGCGGCAGGTCCGGGCAAACCGCGTCGAGGCTCCGGCCGGCGCCGGATCGCCGCGTGCTCGATTGACCGTCCCCACCCGATTCCATTACAGTCCGTGCCACTTTGCGGTGCGAGAAAGCAGTGTATCGATGAAGAATGCAGTGAGCGGCAGTTTCATCGGCCTTGCAGCCATCCTCCTTGGAACGACGGCGGTTCCGGTGTCCGCCCAGTCGCCCGTCGGCGATGCACGCGTGGGTGCACAGCGTGCAGCCATGTGTGCCGGTTGTCACGGCATCGGCGGCCTGCGTAATGCCTACCCCGATGTCTTCCATTTCCCGAAGATCGGCAACCAGTATCCGGAGTACATCGTGTCCGCGCTGCAGGCGTATCGCAGTGGCGAGCGCAGCCACCCGACCATGCGCGCGATTGCCTCTTCGCTGACCGACCAGGCCATGGCCGATCTGGCTGCGTTCTACGGGCAGGGCGGCCTGCGGGCAACCACGGCTTCCGGCAAATGAGCATGACCACGATGACCCCGATCCGATCAGCCGTCCGCGTCCTGGGCGCGAACACCCTGCGTCTGGCACTCTCGGCCGGCATGACCTGCGTATTCCTGGCCTCGCCGGCGATCGCGCAGAACGCGCAGCGCGGTGCCGAACTGTCCAAGCCCTGCGCGGCGTGCCATGGCGCCGACGGCAACAGCATCGCGCCGAACTTCCCGCGCCTTGCAGGCCAGTACGAAGACTACCTGGTTCATGCGCTGAGGTCCTACCGCACCGGCGCACGCAAGAACGCGATCATGAGCGGCCAGATCGGCAATCTGACCGAGCAGGATTTCCGCGACCTGGCCGCGTTCTACGCGCGGCAGAAGGGGACGCTGGCAGTCATTCGCCAGTAGCAGGGCCGTCCATTCCCGGCACGCACGGCGAGGCGCTCCGGGCGTGCCGTGCCGTCATGCCTTGCGCTGCACGCACTCCAGGTAGGCGTCGCCGTCGGGTGGCACGTTGTCGCGTTGCGCGTGCCACATGGTCTCGGCAAGGCATTCGATCAGCGCATGCTGGGCGGCCATCGGGTCGCCATGCCGTGCCAGCACCCGCTGGTAGGCGGCGAGGATGCCCGACGGCTGGTCGATCGACAGTTGCTCTGCGAGCGCGAGGTGCAGGTACAGGTGCAGGAACGGATTGACGTTGCCGCCCTCCGGCAGGAAGTCGCGCGTATCGGCTGCCGGTGCGGCTTCGAGCAGCGGGTGGTATTCCGGATGCTCGGCGATGATGTCGGCCGTGATCGCCTCCAGTGGCGTCAGCGGCTCGCGCGCCCGGTGCTTGCGCCATGCATCGGCGAGGAAACCGCGCGCTTCGTCGCGCGTGGGCTGGAACAGGCTCATGCCGGGGCTACCGTCTTGCCCCGGTACTCGCACAGGTCTCTGATCAGGCAGCCCGGACAATCGGGCCGCACGGCCTTGCACACGTAGCGACCGTGCAGGATCAGCCAGTGGTGCGCATGCTGCAGGTATTCCGGCGGCACGACCTTCAGCAACCGGCGCTCCACCTCGAGCGTTGTCTTGCCCGGCGCGAGCGGGATCCGGTTGCCCAGCCTGAACAGGTGAGTGTCGACCGCGATCGTCGGATGGCCGAACGCGATGTTGAGGATCACGTTGGCCGTCTTGCGGCCCACGCCGGGCAGCCGTTCCAGGGCTTCGCGGTCATCCGGGACCTCGCCGCCGTGGTCAGCCAGGAGGATGGCACAGGTCTGCGCGACATGCTTCGCCTTCGAACGGAACAGACCGATGGTGCGGATGTACCCTTCGATGCCCGCCTGCCCGAGCGCGAGCATTTCGCGCGGCCCGGGCGCGTCGCGGAACAGCGCCGCGGTGGCGAGATTCACGCTGCGATCGGTTGCCTGCGCCGAGAGGATCACCGCTACCAGTAACTGGAACGGCGTCTTCCAGTCGAGTTCACCCTTCGGATGCGGATTCGCCTGCGCGAACCGCTCGAAAATCGTGCGCCGCTTCGCCGGATTCACCGTTGGTCGGTCCTGGCTGGCGGTCAGGCCGGCTTGCGGTGCTTGTCGAACACGATCGAATCGGCGAACAGCGAGTCGATCTGCCCGGGCGCGTAGCCCAGTTCGCCCAGCACGTCCGCGGTGTGCTGCCCGAGCCAGGGAGCCGCTGAACGGAACTGCTGTGGCGTGCGCGAGAACTTCACCGGGTAGCCGATGTTCTTCATCTTGCCGATGATCGGGTGTTCGACGTCGAAGAACATCTCGCGCGCCTTGATGTGCGGGTCTTCGACCGTTTCGTCGAAGGTATAGACCGGGCCACCCGGGACGGCGGCCTTGTCGAGCAGCGGTACCCAGTGCCCGGTGGGCTGCGTGACCAGCACCTTCTCGATCTCTTCCTGCAGTGCATCCACGTTGGCGAGCCGGCTCTGCAGGCCCTTGAAGCGCTCGTCCTGCAGCAGTTCGGGACGCCCGAGCACGTCGTTGCAGAAGCTTGCCCACATCTTTTCGCTGTTCGCGCCCACGGTGACATAGCCATCGGCGGTGCGGAACGCCTGGTACGGTGCGGAGCGGCGGTGGCGGGTACCGTTGGCCATCGCCACCTCGCCGGCACCGAAGAACGCGGCCGACTCCCACATCATCCACGCAAGGCCGGCGTCGACCAGAGAGGTCTCCAGGTACTGGCCTTCGCCGGTGCGCAACCGGTGGATGTACGCCGCCAGGATCGCATAGAGCGCGGTGATGCCGCCTGCGATGTCGTTCATCGCGATGCCGACCTTGGCGGGACGGCCACCCTGGTCGCCGGTCATGCGCATGATCCCGGTCATGCCCTGCGCGACGATATCGTAGCCGCCCTTCTTCGCATACGGGCCGGTCTGGCCGAAGCCGGAGATCGACGCATAGATGATCTTCTCGTTGATCTTCTTCACCGACTCGTAGTCGACGCCCATGTGGAACTTCGCGTCGGGGCGCATGTTCTCCAGGATCACGTCGGCCCCGGCCGCCAGCTTCATGAACACTTCCTTGCCGCGCGGGCTCTTCAGGTCCAGCCCGATGCTGCGCTTGTTGCGGTTGACCATCGCGAAGCAGTAGCTCTCGTCGTTGATCTTCGGCGACAGGCGGCGCGACAGGTCTCCTTCCGGGAAGTTCTCGACCTTGAGCACTTCCGCACCCATGTCCGACATGGTCATCGTGCAGAAAGGCCCGGCCAGCACATTGGTCAGGTCGATCACCTTCACGCCATCGAGGGGAAGTGCCATCGTTGCTTGCTCCGCTTGCGGTCGGACGGACCGGGAGGCGGATTATAGCGGCGGGGCTGCCGTCGCCGCCGTGGCGGGTCATCCGCCAGCGGTCAGAACCGTTCCTCCGGACCCAGGTAGCGCCACTGGCCCACCGGCAGGTCTCCCAGCCGCAGGCGGCCGATGCGTACGCGCTTGAGCCCGGTCACCCGCAGTCCGACGAGCTCGCACATGCGGCGGATCTGCCGCTTGCGTCCCTCCTGCAGCACGAAGCGAAGCTGGTCGTCGTTCTGCCAGCCGACCTTCGCCGGCTTCAGCTGCACGCCGTCCAGCGCGAGGCCGTGGTTGAGCAGCGCCATGCCTTGTGCCGACAGGCTACCCTCGACCCGCACGAGGTATTCCTTCTCGATCGAGCTGTCGGCCCCGATCAGCTGGCGCGCGATGCGGCCGTCCTGGGTCAGGACCAGCAGCCCGGTCGAGTCGATGTCCAGCCGTCCGGCCGGGGCAAGTCCGCGCAGGTGCGCCGGTTCGAAGTGCAGTGGCGCACGATCGCCCGCGAAGCGGTTGCCGGGGCAGAACAGCACGACCGCGGGCTTGTAGCCCGCCTCGGCCTGTGCGGATACATAGCCCACCGGCTTGTTCAGCAGCACCGTCACCCGCTCATGCTGCCTGGCAGCCGCGGCTGGCGACAGCGTGATCTTCTGGTGCGGCAGGATGCGCGTGCCCAGTTCCTTCACGACGACGCCGTCCACGCTCACCCAGCCGCGCTCGATATAGGCGTCGGCCTCGCGCCGCGAGCAGAGCCCCTGCGCGGCCATCAGCTTGGAGACTCGGGTCTTCTCTTCCATCGTACCGTCCCGCTGGTCAGCGGATGGCCAGGTCGACGCGTGCGCCGGGCGGTTGCGCCTTCGCGCCAGCGGCGTCGGCCGAGGGCGTCCTGCCCTGGACCAGGAACACGCGCTCGGGCGAGAGCGCTGCTTCCTTCACCAGGTAGTTCTCGACGGCCTGGGCGCGCGCCGTTGCCAGTTCGCGCAGGTCGTCCGGCGTGACCTGTGTGTTCGTCAGCATCAGCGTCTCCATCTCGGGTACCGGCAGATCGCGCAGCATCCCGATCGCGTTGCGTGGCTTGGGGAACCTCGCCTCCCGATAGGCTGCGCGCAGGTAGTTTTCGTACTCCTTCGGCTCCATCGGAACCGTACCGATACCGACGGTGCTTTCGCCCTTGCGCACCAGGTCGCGCACCCTCTGCGCCTGCACGGCCGCCGCGAGCTGTGCACGCCGGTAACCTTCGCGGTCGCGCTCGGCATCCACGCGACCGGTCAGTTCCAGACGCAGCGATGGGCGATCCGCGAGCGCCTTCCCGAGCGTCGACAGCCGCTTCCGGGCGGCCTCCGACAACACCACGCTGCCCGGTTCGAATTCGACCACGGACAGTTCTTCAGTGCTGCCGCCGCCCAGCGAGGCGAGCAGGGAAAAGGGCGCGGTCACCGCGCGCGTGATCAGGTTGCCCAGGATCTGCCAGATGATCGGTCCGATGCGGAACTGTGGATCGTCGAGCGTTCCGGTGATGGGCAGGTTCAGGTCGATCTCGCCGCGTCTGTTCTGCAGCAGCCGTACCGCGAACAGGATCGGAAGCTTGACTACCGAAGGCCCTTCGATGCGCTCGGTGCCGAAGGTCAGCTGGTCGAGGAAGATGCGATGCTGCGCGTCGATCTTGCGGCCCTCGACCTTGTACGCCAGGTTGAGCGTGAGGCGGCCGCGCTCGATGCCGTAGCCGGTGTATGTGGTCGAATAGGCCGACAGCGTCGACAGCTCGGCACCGCGCACCGCCCCTTTGATGTCGACGAACAGGGGGCTGGCGAGCGGGTTGATGCGGCCGATGATCTCGACCGGTGCACTGCCGTCGAGTTGTCCGCGCAGTTCGAGGTCGGCAGCCGTACGGGGGTCCGATGTCAGTGCCGAAACCGCACCTGTCATGCCGGTGAGGTTGAGGCGGAAATTCGGGCGCACGAAGAGGTCGGAAAAATTGATATGGCCGGATGCGACCGAAATCCGTCCGATCTTCACCGGCAACGCCGCCTGTGCCGCTGCTCCGGTGGCACCGGTCGGCGCGCTCGCGGGGGCCGTCGGCGTTGCCGAAGCAGCCGGCGCCGGCGTGGCGACCGGATCGGTACGCACGATGTCCCGCAGGTTGAGCCTGCCCTTTTCCGACAGGATGATGCGGGCGAAGAAATCCGACAGTGCGATCTCGCCGATGGCCACCTGCGTCGGTCCGGCGGTCACGTTGATCGCGCCGAAGTACAGCGATTTCCAGCGCAGCAGTTCCTCGTTGGTCAGCCTTTCGAGTGCCGCGAAGTTGGCGATGTTTGCCTCGCCGGTGAAGCCCGCGCGCGGCGGGTCGACCGACAGGTCTGCATTCAGCGAACCCTTGGCCGACAGATCTCCGCCGGTGATAACGATGTTGAGCCGCTCGGTGAAGTACGGCTGCAGCGGCAGGATGCCGATCGAGCGCGCGTCGAGGTCGAAGCTGCCGGCCCGTGGGTCGAGCGCGAACTGCCCCCGCGCGGACAGGCTGCCGCCGCGGTTGATCGTCGTGCGCAAGGTCGCCTTTGCGCGTGCCCCCTTCGCGCTGCCGAGGTCGTCGACCGTCATGGCCAGATCGGACAGCACGATCGCTACTGGTTCCGGTGGCATGCGATCGTCGAAGCGGAGATTGACCCGCTCGGCCACCGCGCGGCGCAGGACCCACGTCCAGGGCGGGGCGGTATGGGTGTCGGCCGCGGCCGGCAGCCCGGTGGGTGCAACTGCCGCAGTCGGTGCCGGTGCTGGTGCCGGTGCCGCGGGCTCGGCGAGCAGCGAGGCGAGGTTGATCCGTCCGTCCTTGTCACGGTCGATGCGGACACTGGCGTCGCGCAGGTTGAACTCGCCAACGGTAGCGCTCCGGCGCGCGAGATCGACGTCGACGCCCGCCACCGCGAGCAGCCGCGCGCTGACCAGCGGCTCCTTCTCGCCGCTGCGCCGCGCGCGCAGGTCGGCGATCGAGAGCGACAGCGCCTCCACCGCTGCATCGATGCGATTCCCCTCGGCTGCAGCACGGAAGCGCGTGCGCAGGTCCACCTTCGCCTCGTCTATGTCGAACCGCACGAGGGGTGCGTAGTAGGGTGCGTAGTTACGCGGACGTACCCCGGTCAGTTCCAGCGTGCCCTCGGTGCCTGCCGGTGCGACCGCGACCGCAGCTTCCAGCGCGAGCGTCTCGCCGAAGCCGGTACGGATCGACGCGGCGAGTCTGGCCGGATCGGCCTGCGTGCTGGACAGGCCCACCAGCGACAGGTCGATATCGGCGAGTTCCGTCCGGAACGGGGACTGCAGCGAACGGTCGGTGAACGCGACGCGAGCGTCGTTCAGCTCGAACCGGTTCACGGAATAGCGCAGCGGTTGCGCCGGCGTGGCCTGCAGATCCTGGGGCTTCGGACCCGCCGCGTTCGCCTTCTCCGGGCGCGGGGCGAGGGCCAGCAGGTTGAGCAAGCCATCGCGGCCGCGCACCGCCTCCACCGACAGGCCGGTGACGGTGATCTTCGACAGGTCGATGTCACGCGCGAAAACATCGATCGATTCGATGTCGACATCGAGCAGCGGCAGCGACAGCAGCGGTACCTTCGCGCCATCGGCTACCGCGAGGTCGCGCAGGCGCGCGGTGCCGGAGACGGTGAGCCGTTGCGGCTGACCGGTTGCGCGGATGAAGTACAGGCGCAGGTCGGTGTCGAGCGTCCCGGACGGGATGTCGAATGCGAGCGTCGCGGGCACGTAGCGGAGATAGCGCCCGATCGGCAGGCGGTCGAGCGAAAGCTGCAGCGAACTCTCGAGCGTGTCCAGGAAGGGTGCGGTCTCTCCCTTCAGCTCGACGTCAGTGCCGTCGACGCTCGCCGAGAACGATGGGGTGACCTTCACCGCGACCCGCGTCGGCAGGTTGGACAGGAAGGGAATGCCGAGGCGGATCGCGGTAACCGCGTGCCGGGCATCCTCGACGCGGTCGTCGATGTCGACCTCGCCACCGGACAGTTCGATGTTGTTCAGCGAGAAGTACGCCTTGCCTTCGCTCCTGGGCCGCTTTGCCAACGTTTCGAGGATGTCCGTGAAGTTGAACCGGCCACCCGGCAGCCGTACGATCTTCAGCCGGGGTGCGCCCAGCCTGAGCGCGCCGACGACCGGGGCCAGGTTCCAGAGTGAACTCGACTCGACGTTCACGTAGAGTTCGTCGAGCGATGCGAACACCTCCTTCGAACCCGCTTCGTAAAGGCGGAAGCCGGACACGGTCGCCGACAGCGCGAACGGATTGACGGAGATCCGCTCGATCGAGACCTCCCGCCCGAGGGCCTCGGACGCCTTCTTCACGATCAGCGATTTCGCGACCGGCGGCACGATGAAGTATCCGGCCAGCACGAAAAGCACGAACAGCCCTGCCAGGTACAGCGCCAGCCTGCGCAGCCGTGGGCGAAGAGAGGATATCTTCATGGCGCGTAGACCCACAGGTCGGCCATCAGCGTGCAGCCCGGCACCGGCAGCGGCCCGGCTACCTGTATCGCCGACAGCGGCAGGTCGAGCCCTGGCAGCCGCCGCTGGAACGTGCGCCATGCCGCGTCGAGCCCCGAGAGGTCTGTCATGAACAACTGCAGCCGCACCATGTCGTACAGCGACGTGCCGGCAGCGTCGCACAGCGCCTCAGCACGGTCGACGATCGCGTCGACCTGGGCTTCGACCGTGCATCCGAAGTGCGGCTGCCGCGGATCTGGCAGGCATCCGGGCAGCGGGCCATCGGCATCGGCTGCGAGCAGGGCGGAGCAGAGCAGCAGGTCCCCGACCAGGACCGCAGCCGGTTGCCCGTCGATGCCGGTATGGAACCCGGCATCGATGTTGTGCCGGCGCGTCCTCGCGCCATCTACCAGCCCGATCGCATTGATCTCGAGCCGGGCATCCTCGATCGCGAATCCGGGCGTGGAGGTCGCGATGTAGCTCACCGCCGGACGCGCCGTCGCGTCGGGAAACCAGCGATGCCACACCTCGTTGAATGCCGGCAGGTCGTTCATGTCGCGCAGGTAGACCTGCGCCTTGACCATGGAGGCGATCGACGAGCCGGCACCCTCGAGCGCAACGGCGATCTTCTGCTTCATCGCATAGTCGGCCTCCAGCTTGATGCGCGTGCCCTTCCACAGGTGCCCGTCGGGCACCTTCGCCTCCGGCGCGATGCCGCCGAGGTCTCCCGGCTGGTGGGCTGCCATGAAGCCGGCAATGAAGACGAAGTCGCCCGCGCGTACCACCGGCGCGAAGCCGGACGTCGAGGGCACGTGAAGTCCCGGCGGATAGACTGGCTCGATCGGCGCGTCGAAGCGGGGTGTGAGCGCGACGAACTGGGCGTCGAGGTCGGCACCGTCGAGCAGCAGCCCGGGCATCAGCACCGAGGTGGTCGGGGGGACGAGCGTCCTGAAGCGGCGCACGCGTTCGGTATGGTAGTGGCTCACTGCGGCCCAGGTCGTGAAGTACTGGTCGCTGCGCACGATACGGGCGAGCGAACTGCCGCCGGCTGCGAGTACCTGCTCGAGACGGTCGAACACCCCGGCCGATTCGCGCAGGTGCTTCGGTGCGCCGGACAAAGGCGCCCGGCTGCGCAGTACGTCGGTGGCGACGCCGCCGGTCGCGGGGTCGGTGGCCATCTGACCGGTTGCGAACACCCAGCGGCCGGCCTGCACGCCGCGTGCGAAGCGAAGCCCGAGGTCGGGGCCAAGGGCCATCGGCAGCAGCGATCGCGTCCGCGCGCGGGCGGCACCGGCCGTGGCAGACGGTCGAACGGGTCGTCGGGTGCGAGCGGTTGCAGACGGCGCCGGGGTGGATCGGTGTCGGGGCATGGGCGTCGGAAGGTGCATTGAACCCGCGTAGGCTACACGATGCGCAGTGGCGCGCGCGGGCTGCATCGGTAGCCATGCCCGGACGTGCCGTGCGCGGTCACTTGCCCTCCGGCAAGCCCGCACAAGCCAGTCGCTCGCGTGCTCGCGCGAGCGCACGCTCGACCACCGCTCGCCTGCGTCCGGTGTCCGTGCCCGCGGGCTCCGCCGCCAGCCCGGCGAGTTTCATGCGGGCCTTCTCTGCGAAACGCGCAGCGCGCTCGGCGGGCTCGCGCGCCAGACGGCGCTGGCGGAAGCGATGGCGCTCGCGCACCAGCGCCGGATCCGGGCGCGCCTGGCCAGCGGGGCGGTCCACCATCGTGATGCAGTCCACCGGGCACGGCGCGATGCACAGTCTGCAGCCGATGCATTCGGCGGACAGGACGGTATGCATCTGTCGGCTTGCGCCCACGATCGCATCCACCGGGCACTTCTGCATGCAGATCGTGCAACCGATGCAGGCGGCTTCGTCCACGAGCGCGACCTGCAGCGCGGCATGTCTTTGCACCGGCTCGGTCATCGGGTCGGGCGCCTCAGCGCATGACGCTGGCGCTGCGCGGCAGCGGCTGCCAGCGCCCGTCGATCAGGCCCTCCATCGGCTGGAAATTGATCTTGTAGGCCATCTTTTGGCTCTGGCTGATCCAGTAGCCGAGGTACAGGTACGGCAACCCGAGCTGGCGGCAGAGATCGACCTGCCAAAGGATGTTGTAGGTGCCGTAGCTGGCGCCGGGCGAATCGGGCTCGAAGAACGTGTAGACGGAGGACAGCCCGTCATGGAGGCGGTCGATGATGCTGACCATGCGCAGCGTGCGTGCGTCGCGCTCGGGCTCCCGGAACTCGACCAGGTGCGATCGGATGTTGCTCTGGAGCAGGAAGTGGCGATACTGCTCGCGGCTGTCATGGTCCATCCCGCCGCCGGAATGGCGCAGCGCCTGGTAGCGCAGATAAAGAGCGTAATGCTCCGGCGCATAGCGCAGCTCGAGCAGTTCCGACGCCAGCCCTGCATGGCGCGCATGCGCGCGGCGCTGGGATCGCGTCGGCTCGAACGCATCGACGAGGATGCGCACTGGCACGCAGGCCCTGCAATTGTCGCAGTACGGGCGATAGGTGAACGCACCGCTGCGGCGGAAGCCCGAGCGCACCAGTTCACCGTAGACCGCAGCGTCGATGAGGTGGCTCGGCGTGGCGACCTGCGACCGCGCCATGCGGTCAGGCAGGTAGCTGCACGGGTAGCGTGCAGTCGTGTAGAACTGCAACACCGAGATCGGGAAATCGTTGAGCCGGGTCATTGTAGATTCAGCGTCGGTCCATCTTCGATCAGGCGTCGATCGAGCCTGATGCGGACGGTCGATCACCCGCGCCGACGCCGGTATCGATGCCCCTGCAGCCAGCAGGCCACGCGCACGGAAATCTCCCTGCGGCAGCGGACCGGTCTTCACCCGCACGGTCGTAGTGTAGCAACTCCACAAGCCGTGCTGCGAAATCTGTCCGTGGGATCTCGCGGGCCCCGAAGCTGGCCAGGTGGTCGGTGCGCATCTGGCAATCGATCAGCCCGAAGCCCCAGCAATCAAGCTGGCGCACCAGGTGCACGAATGCGATCTTCGACGCATCCGGCACTCGCGTGAACATGGATTCGCCGAAGAACACTCGGCCTAGCGCGATCCCGTAGAGCCCGCCAGCCAGCCGGCCGTCGATCCAGGTCTCCACCGAATGCGCATGGCCCTGCTCATGGAGCGTGCAGTAGGCATCGATCATCGCCGGAGTGATCCACGTGCCGTGCGCTCCGTCGCGAGGGGCGCTGCAGGCCTCGATGACCTCGCGGAATGCGGTGTCGACGCGCACCTCGTGGCCGGGCTGGCGCAGCCGCTTGCGCAGCGACCGGCGGACATGCAGTTCCGGCGGCAACAGGACCATGCGCGGATCCGGGCTCCACCAGAGGATCGGATCCCCCGGGCTGAACCAGGGAAAGATGCCCCGTGAATACGCATCGAGCAGGCGTCCCGGCGACAGGTCGGCCCCGGCTGCGAGCAGTCCGGGCGGACGGGCCAGTGCTGCCTCGAGCGGCGGGAACGGGTGGTGGGGTTTCAGCCACTTGACCATCGGGCGATTCTACGCGGTGCCGCCGGAGTGCAGCGCGGTTGATACAGATCAATCCGGACCGGCGCCGGCTGGTCCAGGATTGCATCGAGGTTCCCGTGAGCTTGGTCATCCCTGAAGGAGGACGGAGAAATGAAGACTGCCCGATCGCTTGCCGCAGCTGCACTGATGGTCGCCGGATCTGCCGCGTTCCTGGCTTCCGCCGATGCCGATGCGCAGCTGATGGTGCGTGGCCGTGCGCTGTACATCGCGCCGCAGGAACGCTCGTCGCCGCTCGACATCGGGGTCTCGAACGAGGTCACGCCGGAGCTGGACCTGAGCTGGTTCTTCACGCCGAACATCGCGGTCGAACTGATCCTGGCCACGCAGCGCCACAACGTGAGCAACGCCGGAGTCGATATCGGCAGCCTCAAGCACCTTCCGCCGACGCTGATGCTGCAGTACCACTTCACGCCGTCACAGGACTTCAAGCCCTATGTGGGTGTCGGCGTGAACTACACGCGCTTCTACGACGTGAGCCTCAGTGGCGGCACGCTGACCGTCGACCGGTCCAGCACGGGCGGCGCGATCCAGGCGGGCTTCGACTATCGCCTCTCGGGACAGTGGTACCTCAACATCGACGTGAAGAAGATCTGGATCGAGACCGACGTGAAGACGACAGCTGGCGCTCTCGTGTCGAGCCTGAAGATCGATCCGTTGCTGTTCGGTGTCGGCGTCGGCTACAAGTTCTAGGCGCCGATGATGCGGGAGGCGGGTGCCGCTGCCAGCTGTTTCCACTGCGGACTGCCTGTCGGATCGCCAGGCCTGGCCGTGCGCATCGGTGGCAGCCTGCGCGAGATGTGCTGCGCGGGTTGCCAGGCGGTCGCACAGGCGATCGTCGATGGCGGCCTCGAGCGCTATTACGAGCATCGTGCGTCCCTGCCCGCCTCCGCCGCGTTGGTCGTGCCGCCGCAGTTGGCGCAGCTGCGCCTCTATGATGACCCGGCTGTGCAGGCCGGTTTCGTCCGTCCGGTCGAGGCCACCGGGCGCCGCGGAGGCGTGCGGACGGAGCCTGTGCACGATGAACGCGAAGCTGCGCTGCTGATCGAGGGCATCACCTGCGGCGCCTGCGCATGGCTCACGGAGCGCACGCTCGAGCGGGTGCCCGGCGTCACTGGTGTCGAGTTCAACTACGCTGCCCGTCGAGCTCGGGTGCGCTGGGACGCCTCGCGCGGCTCGCTGTCGTCGATCCTCGCGGCGGTCGCGGCCATCGGCTACCGGGCAAGTCCGTACGACGCCTCGCGCATGGACGACCTGCACCGGCGCGAGCGCAAGCGTGCGCTTTCCCGGCTGGCCATCGCGGGCCTGGGCATGATGCAGGTGATGATGTATGCCGTGCCGGTATGGCTCGCAGATGGCGACATGACCGGCGATGTCGACATCCTGATGCGCTGGGCCGGGCTGATCCTGACGCTGCCGGTCCTGGTGTATTCGGCTGCGCCGATCTTCGGGTCCGCCTGGCGCGACCTGCAGGCGCAGCGTGTCGGCATGGATGTCCCGGTGGCGATCGGAATCGCAGGGGCATTTTTCGCCAGCGTGTTCGCGACGGTCACGGGCAGCGGCGACGTGTATTTCGATTCGGTGACGATGTTCGTGTTCCTGCTGCTGGGCGCACGTTTCCTGGAATCGCAGGTGCGCGCCCGCGCCGCGCGGGCCAGCGATGAACTTGCCCGACTGATTCCCGCCACTGCAACGCTGCTGCCCGCCTGGCCGGAACCGCAGCCGGTGGAGACAGTGCCGGTTGCGCGCTTGCGGGCGGGCGACGTGGTTCTGGTGCGGCCCGGGGAACGGATCCCGGCGGACGGGCGCGTACTGGATGGGGCCGGAGAGGTGGACGAGGCACTGCTCACCGGCGAGAGCCGCCCGGTGCTGCGCGACACGGGTATGCCGGTCACCGGAGGCGCGGTCAACCTCGTCACCCCACTGGTGGTGAAGGTCGAGCACATCGGAGAGCAGACGGTACTTGCCGGCATCGTCCGGCTTCTCGACCGCGCGGCGGCCGAGAAGCCGCCGCTTGCGGCACTGGCCGACCGTGTGGCCGGGCAGTTCGTGCTGTGCCTGCTGCTGGTGGCCGCGGTAACCGCGCTCTGGTGGGGCGTGCACGATCCTGCCCGCGCCCTCTGGATCACGGTCGCGGTGCT
The DNA here is from genome assembly GCA_020248265.1 of Rhodocyclaceae bacterium. Taxonomy (NCBI): domain Bacteria; kingdom Pseudomonadati; phylum Pseudomonadota; class Betaproteobacteria; order Rhodocyclales; family Rhodocyclaceae; species Rhodocyclaceae bacterium. The sequence goes on along the minus strand of JADCHX010000010.1, from coordinate 258,936 downwards.
GGTGGTCACCTGTCCGTGTGCGCTGTCGCTCGCCACGCCCGCGGCGCTGGCGGCTGCCGCCAGCGGCCTCGCGCGTGCCGGACTGCTGCCCACGCGCGGCCATGCGATCGAGACGCTGGCGCGCGCGTCCGTATTCGTTTTCGACAAGACCGGCACCCTCACGACCGGCAGGCTGCGGGTCAGCGCCTGCCTTTCCGCGTCTGGTGCCCGGTTGTCGTCGCAGGCACTGTGGTGCCGGGTGGCTGCGCTGGAGCAGCGTTCCGAACATCCGATCGGTCGGGCGCTCGCCGCGCATGTACTGCAGGCGGCAGGCGGCGGCGTCGCAGGCGTGGCTGCGCCGCGTGTCGAACGGCTGCGTCATGTCCCGGGTGGCGGCGTCGAGGGGGTGGTCGACGGGCAGCTGCTGCGGCTGGGTACGCCCGAGTTCGTCGCCGAGGTGTCCGGAGCGCCCGCGTCGCCCTTGGAAACCGACGCGCTCGCCGCGATGCAGCGCGGCGAGACATGCGTGCTGCTCGGCGATGGCCAGGGCGTGCTCGCGACCTTCCTGCTCGCCGACCAGTTGCGCCCGGGCGCGCGCGAACTGGTCGCGGGGCTTCGCGCGAGCGGCGCGACCGTGATGCTGCTCTCCGGCGACCAGCCCCGGACCGTGGCGTCGGTGGCGGAGGCACTGGGCATCGTGCTGGATGCGCAGCATGTGCGCGGAGGCCTGTCACCGGAGGCGAAAGTCGAGTTCGTGCGCGGGCTGCAGGCCGACGGCGCGGTGGTGGCGATGTTCGGCGACGGCGTGAACGACGCGCCGGTGCTGGCACAGGCACAGGTATCGATCGCACCCGCAACCGGCACGCAGGTGGCACAGGCCGCCTCGGACATGGTCTGGCTCGCCCGTGGCGACCAGGCGGACATGCGCTCGCTGCTGCATGCGATCTCCATGGCGCGCCGCACGCTCAGGGTGATCCGCGGCAACCTGCTCTGGGCTGCTGGCTACAACCTGGTTGCGGTACCGCTGGCAATGGCCGGCCTGGTCACGCCCTGGGTCGCGGCAATCGGCATGTCGGCCAGTTCGCTGCTGGTGGTGGGCAATGCGATGCGGCTGCTCCGGCGCGAAACGCCCGTTGCGCAGGGCCCGCTCCTGTTGGCCTGCGATACGCTGCCGGTTTCGCCGCCGGCATGACCTCAAGATCGGTCCGGCGCCCTGCCTGTACCTTGCTGGGCATCAACGCCTGCCCAACGAAGCCGTGCTTTGAACAAGCTGGGCCTGAGCCCGGCCAGAGCGCCCTGAAGGCCGATCGGAGAATGTGATGCATGCACGCATGGATGCCCAGCCGCGGGTCGAGTCGCTGTACGACCCGGTTACCTGCACCTTCACGCATGTCGTGCACGCGGGCGAGGGCAGCGCGTGCGCGATCATCGACCCGGTGCTCGATTTCGATCCGAAGTCGGGGCGTATCTCGCATGCGTGCGCAGGACGCGTGGTCGAGGCGGTCCAGCGCCTCGCGCTTCGCGTCGAATGGATCCTCGAGACCCATGCTCATGCCGACCACCTGAGCAGCGCGCGCTGGCTGCGCGAGCGGCTGGGTGGTCGCATCGCGATCGGTGCTTCGATCAATTCGGTGCAGGCGGTGTTCTCGAAGCTGTTCAACCTCGGCCCCGGGTTCGCCACCGACGGCTCGCAGTTCGACCATCTGTTCATGCCCGGCGAATCGTTCGCGATCGGCAGCCTGCAGGCGGTCGCGATGTGCGTCCCGGGCCATACGCCCGCGGATTGCGCATATCGGATGGGGGATGCCGTGTTCGTCGGCGATACGCTGTTCCCCCCGGATGTCGGCACCGCGCGCTGCGATTTCCCGGGCGGGGATGCGGCCACGCTCTACAAGTCGATCCGATCGCTGCTCGAACTGCCGTCTCAGACGCGGCTCTTCGTGTGCCACGACTACCCTCCGGCCGGGCGGGAGCCGTGTCCTGTGACGACGGTGCAGGCGCAACGCGCAGGCAACATCCATGTACGGGACGGCATCGGCGCCGCCGAGTTCGTCGCGATGCGTGAACGACGCGACGCGACGCTCGCCATGCCGGTGCTCATCCTGCCGTCGATCCAGGTGAATATCCGCGCCGGCGAACTGCCGCCGCCGGAGGACAATGGCGTGCGCTACCTGAAGCTGCCGATCGACGCGCTCTGAACGCGTCGTACCCTGTTCGCGACGATCGCACGGGCGCTGTACACCGGGATCCGTGGTTTCAGGACTGCGCGGTTGCCGACGTGACGGCGGGTCGGTCGTGCAGCGCCCGCCAGGCAGCCACAGGCCCCGGGCTGCCTGCGGCGGCGAGGCGGCGCAGTACGACGCGCAAGTGCGCACGTGCGCGGCGTTCCGACGGGCGGGGGAAGGATTGCGGTGCCTGTCCTGCGGCGATCGCCGCTTCGACCTGCCCGCGCAGCGCCCGTTCGTCGGCCAGTCCGAACCGTTGGAACAGCCGGCCGGACGCGTCGTCCGCCTCGCGCGAGTAGGGCGTGCGCCGGCCGAGGCCGTCGCGCCATGCGCCTGGCGGGTGGAGCATGAGTATCGGTTGCCAGCCGGGAGGGATCGGCGTGTTCGCGGAATGGGTGCGGCCGCTCGCCAGCAGCGCCGGCAGCAGATGGGTGTGCGGTCCCTCGGGTGATCGCCCATCGGGCATCGGTATCGGCGCCGTGACTTCGATACGGCCGGCAGGCGACAGCAGGACCCGGTGCGGTTGCGCATGCAGGAAGGCCGCCATCAGCGCGTGCAGGATGTCGCCGCTGGCCGCCTGCCCGGCCGCTGCGTGCAGCGCCTCGATCGCGTGCGGATCGGTGGTGCGTACGCAGAACCGGACCGCCCCCAGTCCGATGCCCAGGTCGTAGAGCGCCATGGTCCGGTCGGTCGCGCGCAGGGCCTGGTGGTCCGGCCCCAGCGGTGTCACAACGCCGCCAGACAGCGGCTCGATCGCCGGCATGCACAGTGCCAGTTCGCTGCTCCAGGTGTCCGGGTCGCTGCCCGGGATGTCGTAGGCCATGACCCGTGCAGACCCGCGCGGGGCGATCCGGATCGCCCCGCGGGCGGTGACCATCGACACGGCTCCCGCATCCTCGACGCGCACTGCAGGCTCGTCGGCATCTCGGTGGAATTCGCCGATCGCGCCGAAGGTGCCGATGCTCCAGCCATTGCACGGGTCATCGAGCGCGGGCTGGAGCAGCGCAAGCAGTGCGGTCGGGTCGAGCAGTCGAGTGTCGTTGTCAGCCATCGTATCGGTTTCCATGGGGCTGCGCTCCAGAACGACGTCGCCCAACGATCGCTCCTCGGCGGCGGGTGGCAGGTGAAGCGTTCAGGGAAACAGTTCGCCCATCCGGCGGGCAAACGCATACAGGTCCCGGTTGCGTTCGCGGATGGCGGCAAGCATCGGCCGCGCCTGCGCGAGCACGCCGGCGGCGTCGAACGCGGTGATACGTCCGGCCTCGACCAGCACCCGACCGTCCACCAACACCGTGTGCACCGAAGCACCCGTTTCGCCAAAAACCATCTGCCGGACCGGATCATTGACCGGCGTCCATTCCGGGCGTTCGAGGTCGTAGAGCACGATGTCGGCGCGGCAGCCGGCCTCGATGCGGCCGAGGTCGGGCAGGCCGACCGCAGCTGCGCCGCCCGCCGTGGCCATCGCCAGCGCCTGCCGGGCGGTGACCCACCGGCGGCGGTCCGGTTCAACCACGCGCCCGAGGCAGGCGGCGAGCCGCATCGCCTCGTGCAGTTGCTGGTTGTCGTTGGTCACGTTGCCATCGCTGCCCAGGGCGACGGTCACGCCTGCAGCGACCATGCGTCCGATCGGTGCAATGCCGGTGCCGAGTTTCAGGTTGCTTTCGGGGTTGTGCACGACCACCACGCCGTGGCGAGCGAGGCGCTCTATGTCGGGGTCATCGATCCAGATCGTATGCGCACAGGACAGCTTCGGCGACAGCATCCCGAGCCGCTCGAGGTGCTCGACCATCGTGCAGCCATGGCGTTCCTGGGCGAGGCGTGTCTGCACCTTCGATTCGAGCAGGTGCGTATGGATGCCGACGCCGAAGCGCGCCGCGATGTCGCGGCTCATCTCGAGCAGTGCGTCCGTGCAGCGGACCGGATTGGTCGGTGCCGGGAACACGGACAGGCGCTGTTCCGGCGCGTGGTAGCGGCTGATCGCGTCCTCGGTCAGTTCGCGCGTCTCGGCCAGCGGCTTCGGTGGCAGCGGCGCGACCCGTTCCAGTTCCGCGGCAAGCCCGGCCGGCAGTTGCATGTCGCGCGGGAAGATGTCGCCGAACGTATCGTCGAAGATACGCACCGCGAGCACCATGCGCATGCCGCTGTCGCGGTAGGCCCGTACCGCGGCCGCGATGTCCTCGGGACCGAAGTTCTGCGCCGGGAAATGGTCGATCGCAGTTGTCACCCCCGACAGCAGCATCTGCGCAGCGTTGAGCATCGCGCTGATGTAGACCTCGTGTGGCGTGCGTGCGCTGGTGTCCGCCTGGTTGAGCCACATGAACGCCGGGTGGCTCTCGGTATCCATCGTGCCGGCGAGCAGCGCGCCGGGGGAGTGCGTATGGGCGTTGACCAGGCCGGGTGCCGCGAGCAGGCCGCGTCCGTCGATCACGCGGTCGGGTGCCTGCGCCCCGCCATCGACCGGGCCGCCATGCGCGTGCACCGAGACGATGCGCCCGTCCACGATACGGATGTCGCCCCGCTCGATGAACCGTTCCTGCCTGTCGAGGGCAAGGATCGCGACGTCTCGAATCAGCAGTGAACTCAAGATAGACTCCGGGAGGCATGGCGGCGCCATGGGTCGTGATCTGTGATCACAGGCGGCCGCACTTACCGGGCAGCGCCCGGGGTGATGCGCGGACTATAGAACAGGCAGCCACGATGAGCGAATCGAATCGGGTTTCGGCGGCGGCAGTGTCCCCGGCGGCGCAGGCGCTGGCCAGGCAACTGGCGCCGCAGGTCTCCTTCGAGCGGGCGCGCACCGTGCTGCAGGAACTGCTGCGCGTGCCCAGTCCGCAGACCGCACTGCTGGAGGCCGAGCCGCAGCTGCGCGAGTTCATCCGTACCGCGATGATCCCGCGCATGGCTGGGCTGGGCTTCACGCGGGTGCGGCAGGACGCGCTCGGCAACATGATCGCCGAGATGGGGCCAGCGAACGCGAAGCGGTCGCTGATGCTCGTCATGCATGCGATGAACCAGCCGCCGTCCACCATGCCCGATCCGTACGGCGCCGTGGTTATCGACGGGCGGCCGCATGGCATGCCCGGCGAGGCGGTGCTCGGCAAGGGTGCCAGCGAGCAGAAGGGCACGCTGGCGGCGGTCATCCATGCGATCGAGGCGGTGCGCGACTCGGGCGTGCCGCTCGACGGCCGGCTGGTCCTTTTGTGCCTGGTCTCCGGAGAAACCGGCGATCCGCTGGCGATCAGTCATGTGGTCGAGAAGGAGGGCGTGCGGGCCGACCTCGCCTATGTCTACGGCAACGCCATGCAGTTGCAGCTCGGCAACCGTGGCCGGGTCGACGTGACGGCCACCGTCGCTGGGTCCCCGAGCCATTCCAGCCGGCCGAACGAGGGCGCGAACGCGATCGTCGGTGCGATGGAGTTCCTGCGCCGGCTGGCCGTCGAGATCCCGAACACGCGCAGCCATCCGGGACTGGGCACCGCCTGGCTCACCTGCAACGGCATCGAGAGTTTCCCGAAATCCACGCATACGGTGCAGGGAACCTGCGTCGTGAAGCTCGACCAGCGGCTGCTGCCCGGCGACGATCCGCAGGCGGCCGTGGCGAAGATCGAGGCGGTGGCTCGCTCCATGGATGACTGGCCCGATCCGATCTCCGGCAAGCCGTTCCGGGTGGCGGTCGAGGCGGGTGCCTACATGTACCCGAGTCTGGTGGCGGTGGACTCGTTGCCGGCGCGGCTGCTTCAGGCGGCCTGCAGCGCGATGCTCGAGCGCGAGGTCGGTACCTTCTACGGGCAGTCCGCGCACGACCAGGGCTACCTGAACCACATGGGCATCCCCACGGCCAACTTCGGCCCGGGCGAGCAGTCGTTCGCGCACACCGACCTCGACCTTGCGTCGGTCGACAAGGTGCATGACGCGGCAAAGGTCTACGCGTGGCTGATCGCGGGCTACCTCGGCCGTGACGCAGCCTTCGGCAGCGATCCTTCGCAGTGAATCCGTCCCTGGGAACCAGCATGTCCGACCATCAAGCCAATCGCGCCGGAAACCTCGGCTACTTCTTCGACGCCTCGGTGGCGCGCACGCCCGACAAGACGGCCATCTACGATCTGTACGGCGGCACGGAGCGGCAGGTTACCTACGCGATGCTCGACGAGCGGGCGGACCGTGTCGCCGGCCTGCTCCACGGACTGGGCATACGGGCCGGCCAGCGCGTGGGCATGGTGGTCGGCAACCGCTCCGAGTTCCTCGAGATCTTCTTCGGCACGATGCGCACCGGCGCGATCCCGGTGCCGATCAATACCCGCCTCGCCCGCGATACGCTGGCGTTCATCCTCGAAGACGCCGAGTGTGCGGCCGTGTTCGTGGAGCCGGCGGCGCACCCCTGCGCGGTCGAGGTGGCACAGTCCGCAGGCATCGCGCATTGCATCTCGACCGAAGCGGTCAACGCACCGGGATGGACCACCTACGCGCAGGCGCGCGATGGCAGCGCGCGCTTCGATGCGCCGCCCCGCCTGGCCGCAGACGCGCAGGCCTTCCAGCCCTACACCTCGGGTTCGACCGGGCTGCCGAAGGGCGCGATGATGACCCACGCGGGCATGCTCTGGTACGTCGATTACAACCAGCGCTACTGGCCGACCTCAAGCGAGGCGCGCGGGATGATCGCGTTGCCCCTGTTCCACAAGAACGCGATGCGCGGCACGGTGAAGCCGGCGCTGTTCGCTGGCGCCTCGTTCGTGCTGATGCCCGGCTACGACCCCAAGGGCTACCTGGAGGCGCTCGCGAAGTACCGCTGCACCTACTCGCGCGGCGTGGCCGCCGTGTTCACGATGCTGTTGCAGCAGCGCGACCTGATCGCCTCGCTCGATCTCTCGGCGCTGAAGAGCCTCACCATCGGGTCAGCCGTCGTCACGCCGGAACTGATGGACGAGGTCGAGCGCGCGCTGCCCGGTGTCAAGGTCGGCGAGAGCTACGGGCTCACCGAAGGCGGCAGCCCGTTCCGCGTCCCGCTGGACGGGCGGCCGGTGAAGCGGGGTTCGGCCGGCGTGCTCGCGCCCGAGATCGGCATCCGGCTCACCGCAGAGGACGGCTCGGAAGTGGATGTCGAGACGCCGGGTCCGGTAGAGGGCGAACTCTGGCTGAAGTCGCCATACAACTGCATCGGCTACCACAAGCGGCCGGATGCCACGCGCGAAAAGCTGGTCGACGGCTGGCTGCGCACCGGCGACGTGGTGCGACGCGACGCAGACGGGTACTTCTTCTTCAAGTCGCGCATGGACGACATGTTCTCCTGCGGCGGCGAGAACATCTATCCGAAGGAGGTCGAGGACCTGCTGTTCCGGCATCCTGCCGTCGCCAATGCGGTCGTGGTCGCGGTACCGCATGCGGTCAAGGGCTGGGTGCCCGCGGCGATGGTCGTGCTCAACCGGGGCGCGAGCGCCGATGCTGACGCGATCCGTCAGTACTGCCTCGACAACGGTCCCAAGTACGCGCACCCGAGGCTGGTCACGATCGTCGCGGAGGCCGAACTGCCGCTAAACGGTGCGGGGAAGATCGACCGGCGCGCGGTGAAGGCTGCGATGGAAGGTTCTGCGCGTGGCACCAGCCTGGCGGGCTGAACGCCTGCAGGCAGCGCGCAGACCGCGGTACGCAGAAGGACGTCGCCTCCCGTGTACCGCGCCATCCGGTCACTCCGGCACGAGTCCGGCGGCCTTGATGACCTTGCCCATGCGTGCGAAGTCCTCGCGCGCGCGCGCGCCGAGTTCCTCCGCCGAGACGGGCCACGGGTCGGCGCCGAGGGTGGACAGGCGTTCGCGCACGTCCGGGGCCGCGAGCGACTTGACGATCACCTCGTTGAGCCGTGCCACGACCGCCGGCGGCATGCCGGCCGGCCCGAAGATGCCTGACCAGAAATTCAGCGTCGCCTCGGGGTAGCCTGCCTCGGCGATCGTCGGCACGTCGGGCAGCAGCGATGTACGCCTCGGCGAGAGCATCACGACCGGGCGCACGGTGCCGGTCTTGATATGCTGCAAAGCCGAGGGCAGCGTATCGACCACCATCGTGATGTTGCCGGCGAGCACGTCCGGGTAGGCGACACCGGCGCTCTTGAACGGTACATGGGTCATGTCGACGCCAGTCAGCGAACGCAGGATCTCGCCGGTGAGGTGGCCGATGCTGCCCAGGCCGGAGGAACCGTAGCTCAGTTTGCCCGGATTGGCCTTCGCGAACGCAATCACATCCTTCAGCGACTTCATCGGCTGGTTCGCGCCGATCGACAGGATGTTCGGGGACAGTGCGATACCGCCGATCGGGGTGAACGCGGTCTGGGTGTTGTACGGCACCTTCTTGAGCATGTGCGGTGCGATCGACTGCGTGGTCAGGCTGGACAGCAGGATCATGTAGCCGTCGGGATTTGCGTTGGCCACGACGTCGGCACCGACCGTGCCGCCGGCGCCGCCCCGGTTCTCGACGATCACCGTCTGTCCGATCACCTCCGACATCTTCGCCGCCATCACCCGCCCGAGGATGTCGGATACCCCGCCGGCTGCGAATGGCACCATGAACCGGATCGGCCGGTTCGGATAGGGTGCACTCTGGGCCGCGGCGAGGCCGGGAAGCGTGGCGGAGAGGACCGCCAGCGCGCTCGACGTCGCCAGCAGTGCCCGGCGACCGATGCCTGCGGGCGGGAAGGTTGCAGTGCTGCGGGATGACATGCGTGACATGCAGTTCTCCTCTGTTGTGGTGGCAACCCGATGCACGTTCTGTACCAGCGCGAAGGCACCCGGCAGGCGCCCTACGGGAAGAATGCATCGATCCCGGCATGCAGACGGCCGAGCCGGCATCACGATGGTGCGCCGGACCGCACGGCTGGTCCATCCGAATGCACGATCGGTGCATCCAGCCGATCCCGCCAGCCGGAGTGGCGAATGGCGCTCTCTCGGGCAACGGGCGCCTGCGCGCGGCATGCATCGGCTGGCGCGGGTCGCGGTTGCCAAGAGCGGCGCAGCCGGGGTAACGTGTGATCACAGCAGGTGTCCTGCTGCGTCCCGGAGCTGCCTTTGCTTATCGCGTCCCTGTCCACCCCTGCATGCGTGCCGCGCAGCTACCTGCTGGCGCAGGGGTTCCCGGCGGCGGCGGCGCTGGCGCATATCGCCGGCAGCGACCCGTGCATCGAGTTCCGGCAGATATGCGTGATCGACCGCGACGGTAATGCCGTCGCCGGGACCGGTGCGAACAACAAGGTCTGGTGCGGTCACGCGCCGCAAACTGGTCGCGATGGGCAACTACCTGACCGGCGAGCGGACCGCGCAGGCGATGGCGGCGCCATGGGAGGCCACCGCCGCGCTGGAGAAAACGAATGGATGGAGAAACAGGGCAAGCTATACATCCTGTAGACCCTGCAGAATGAAGCATTCACAAGAAGGAGCATGCAATGCCCGTCACCGGTTCCGAACTCGTCGCCCAGGCCCTGGAGAAGCACGGCGTCGACACCTTCTTCTTCCTGATGGGCGCGCCGATGCTCGGCGCCGAGAAGGCCTGCATTGATCGAGGCATGCGCGGCATCGACGTGCGCCACGAACAGGGAGCGGCGATGATGGCGCATGCCTATTCGCGCGTCGCGAACAAGTCCGGGGTGTGCATGGCCTGTTCCGGGCCCGGCACGATCAACCTGGTGAGCGGTCTGGCCACCGCGCTGATCGACTGCGCGCCGGTTGTCGCACTCGGCGGATCGAGCCCGTGGAGCGAATGGGGCACCGGCAGCTTCCAGGAGATCGACCAGGTCGCGCTCGCGCGCCCGATGGTGAAATGGGCCGAGCGTTGCTACGAGACGCGCCGGATCCCCGAGATGATCGACCTGGCGTTCCGCACGGCCTGGGCAGGCAAGCCCGGCCCGGTCTACCTCGATTTCCCGACCGACGTGCTGCTCGGCTCGGTCGACGAGGCGGCGGTGGTCTGGCCGAAGGTCAGCGGCCCGGTGCGCAGCCGCCCGCAGGCCGACGCTGCCGGCGTGGAAGCGGCGATCGGCATCCTTGCCGCAGCCGAGAAGCCGGTCGTGCTGTCCGGCAGCGGTGTGCTCTGGTCGGATGCAGCACCCGAACTGCGCTCGTGGATCGAGGCGAGCGGGATGCCGTTCTACACCACGCCCCAGGGCCGCGGGGTGGTTCCGGAAGACCACCCGCTTTGCTTCCCGAACGCGCGCTCGACCGCCCTCAAGGAGGCCGATGCCATCCTGGTCGTCGGTACCCGCGTGAACTACGTGTTCGGCCACCTCAAGCCGCCACGCTTCCGCGCCGATGCCAGGGTGATCCGGATCGACGTCGATCCGGGCGAGATCGCCTCGACGCAGCGCCTCGACGTCGGGCTGGTCGGCGATGCGAAGGCCGTGCTGCTGCAACTGGCCACTGCGGCGCGGGGACGGGTCGACGCGGCACGCTATGCCGGCTGGCGCGAGCGGCTGCAGTCGATCAACGTCGACAAGCAGGCGGCCCAGGAGCGCGACCTGTCGACCGACCAGATGCCGATCCACCCGCTGCGGCTGTGCAAGGAAGTGCGCGATTTCATGCCGCGCGAGGCGATCCTCTGCGTCGACGGCCAGGAAATCCTGAACTACGGCCGGCAGTCGATCCCGACGCACGTGGCGGGGCATCGGCTGAATTCCGGTCCGTTCGGCACGATGGGCGTCGGCATGCCGTTCGGGGTGGGTGCGAAGATGGCCAAGCCCGGCACGCCGGTGATCGTCCTGCATGGCGATGGGTCGTTCGGCCTTAACGGGTTCGAACTCGATACTGCGATCCGGCATCGCATCCCCGTGCTCGTGGTGATCAGCCTGAACGGTGGCTGGACCGGCGACGCGGAACGCAAGAAGCCGGGACGCGACCTCGGCTACACCCGCTACGACCAGATGGCGATCGCCCTGGGCGCGCATGGCGAGTATGTCGAGCGGCCGGAGGACATCCGCCCGGCGCTCGAGCGCGCCCAGCGTGCGGTCGATTCCGGCATCCCGGCGGTGGTCAACGTCGTCACCGACTATCGCGCACGCGCGGCGACCGTCCGTTTCTCGCAGATGAACACCTGACCGCAGTGCCCCGGCTCGCGCCGGATCTTAAACGGAGGAAATCGCCATGATCAGGATCCTCGCCATCGGTCTCACCGCTGCCGGCTTCGCTGCGCCTGCTGCTGCCCAGTCCTGGCCGGCCAAGCCGGTGCGCATGGTGATCGGCTTCGCGGCCGGCGGCAGCGTTGACCTGGTCGGCCGCATCATGGCGCCGCGCCTGGCCGAGATGCTCTCGCAGCCGGTGATCATCGAGACGCGCGCGGGCGCCGGTGGGAACATCGCCGGCGAAGTGGTCGCACGCGCGCTGCCCGACGGGTACACGATCCTGCTCTCCAGCGGTGGTGCGCTGGGAGGCAACCTCGCCATCTATACCCGGATGCCGTATGACCCCCTGAAAGACCTCGCGCCGGTCGGCATGCTGGTCTACCAGGGCAACGTGCTGATCGTGAACCCCTCGGTGCCGGCGAAGACGGTGGCTGACTTCATCACGCTCGCGCGCATGCGCCCGGGCGTGCTCAACTACGGGTCGGGAGGCAACGGTTCGTCGCAGCACATGTCGGGCGAACTGTTCGCCAGCCTGGCGAAAGTGAAGATGGTGCACGTTCCGTACAAGGGTGGCGCGCCGGCGATGGTCGACCTGCTCGGTGGCCAGGTCGACCTGATGTTCCAGACCATCCCCGAGGCACTCCAGCAGGTGAAGGCCGGCAAGGTGCGTGCGCTCGGCGTCACAGGCAACCGTACCTCGGCGGCCTTGCCTGGCGTGCCCACCATCGCGCAGGCTGCGCTGCCCGGATTCGAGTTCGAAGGCTGGATGGGCGTGGCCGTGCCGCCCGCGACGCCGGCGGCGATCATCGGCCGGTTGAATGCCGAACAGAACCGGATCCTCGGCGAGAAGGACACGCGCGCGCGGCTGGCCGAAGCCGGCCTGGACATCGCCGGCGGTAGCGCTGAACAGATGGCGGCGATGATGAAGGATCAGGCTGTGCGCATGGTGCGCCTGGCGAAGGAAGCCGGCATCCCGCCGGTCGACTGATCGATGGTGGCAGATTGATGGCAGATGGCAATTCCTGGGATTACATCGTCGTCGGTGCCGGTTCGGCGGGCTGCGTGCTCGCCAACCGCCTGTCCGAAGACCGGCATGCGAAGGTGCTGCTGCTGGAGGCGGGCGGGGCCGACTGGCATCCGCTGATCCACATCCCGCTCGGTGTCGGCAAGCTGCACGAGCACGAATTGTTCGACTGGGGGCTGCATACCGAACCGGAGCCGGCGCTCGATGGCCGTTCGCTGGAGGCGATGCGAGGCAAGGTGCTCGGCGGGTCTTCGTCGGTCAATATCATGACCTGTACCCGCGGCGACCGGAACGACTACGAGCGCTGGGCGCGCCAGGGCGCAGCCGGCTGGGCATACGCCGACGTGCTGCCGTATTTCATGCGCAGCGAGCGCTGGGAAGGCGGCGCCAGCCAGTACCGTGGTGGCGACGGGCCGACCGGCGTTCAGTGGTCGCGATTCAGCGATCCGCTGAACGAGGCCTGGCTGGAGGCCGGGCGCTCGGCCGGCTATCCGCTCACTCCTGATTTCAACGGTGAGCGGCACGAGGGCTTCGGCCGCGGGCAGTGCTTCATCGACCGAGGGCGCCGCTCGTCGGCGGCCGTCTCGTACCTGCGGCCGGTGCGGGCACGCGCCAACCTGAAGGTGGTGACGGGGGCCTGCGTCACGCGCATCGTCATCGAAGACGGCGCCGCCACCGGCGTCGAATATCGTACCCGTGGCGATGCGGGCCGGGCGCATGCTTCGCGCGAGGTGATCGTCTCGGCAGGAACCTTCAACACGCCCCAGGTGCTGATGCTGTCGGGCATCGGCCCGGCCGCGCACCTCGAGGCGCACGGTATCCGGGTGCTGGCCGACCTTCCGGTTGGCCGTAACCTGCAGGACCATGTGGCCGTTGCGCTGGCCTTCTCGCGCCAGGCACCGGGACCGTTCCAGGCCGAACTGCGCGCCGACCGGATGATCGCGAGCATGCTGCGCGCGTGGCTCACGGGCACCGGACCAGCCACCATGCTGCCCAGCGCGCTGTATGCGTTCGTGAAGTCGCGTCCGGAACTGGAGGTGCCCGACATCGAGTTCATGTTCCGCTGTGCGCCTCAGAAGCCCGCGATGTGGTTCCCGCTGCTGCATCCGGCCGGTGCTGATGGCTACGGCATCCGTCCGGCGCTGCTGCATCCGAAGAGCCGCGGCGAGGTCACGCTGCGCTCCGCCGATCCGTCCGAACGGGTAAGGATCCTGTTCAACCTGTTGTCCGATGCGCAGGACATGGCCACGCTGGTCGAAGGGTACGAGCGTGCGCGCGACCTGGCCCTGTCCGGGCCGCTGGCACCGTTCCGCGGCCGCCAGCTCGCTCCGGGGCCGGAGGTACGCACGCGCGCCGAGGTCGAGGCATGGATCCGGCGCACCGCGGTCACCGTGCATCATCCGGCGGGGACGTGCAGAATCGGCTCCGGGCCGGATGCCGTGGTCGACCCGTCGCTGCGCGTGCATGGCATCGAGCGACTGCGTGTGGCCGATGCGTCCGTGATGCCTGACCTCGTGTCCGCGCACATCAATGCCTGCGTGCTGATGATCGCCGAGCGTGCAGCAGACCTTGTTCGCGGGCATTCGATGCCCGTGGCGGAATCGACTCGAACGGGAGTGAACGCATGAAAAATCGCTTGATCGCAGTCGGGGCGCTGCTGGCGCTGGTGGCCTGCGGTGCCGTGTCCGCGCAAGGCTGGCCGAACCGGCCGATTCGCCTGATTGTGCCGTTTGCCGCCGGCGGGCCGTCCGACGTCGTCGGCCGCGAGGTAGCCGCCCGACTGCAGGAAAACCTCGGTCAACCGGTGATCGTCGACATCCGTGCCGGGGCGAACAGCACCATAGGCGCGACGATGGCGGCGAAGGCCAACCCGGACGGCAACACGCTGCTGATCGGCTCGGTGGGCACCTTCGCGATCAACATGGTCAACTACAAGGATCCGGGCTACGACTCGCTGCGCGACTTCGACCTGCTCAGCCTGTCTGCCAACACGCCCAACGTGCTGGTGGCGAGCACCAGGGTGCCAGCGACCAGCGTCAAGGAAGTGATCGCACTGCTGCGCGCGAACCCGGGCAAGCACACGTTCGGCGTCGCCGGGCTGGGCTCGTCCGGCCACATGACCTCCGAGCTGCTGATGCTGCGCACGAAGACCAGCGCGATCATCGTGCCGTTCAAGGGGGCCGGCGCGACCATGGGCGCGATGCTCGGCGGCGAGGTCGATCTGACCTTCACCAGCCTGGGCAGCGCGGCCAACCACATCCGCAGCAGTCGCCTGCGCGCGCTGGCGGTCACCAGCGGCAAGCGCATCGCGCAGTTCCAGGATGTCCCGACCCTCGCGGAGCTTGGCTACAAGGACATGGAGATCCTTTCATGGCAGGGCTTCGCCGCGCCGCGCGGGTTGCCGCGCGACATCTTCCAGCGGCTGGAGTCGGCGCTGATCGCGGTGGTCACGAACGGGCAGGGCCGCACCAACCTGGAGAACCTGGGCTGGGACATCGACGGCACCACGGGCGCGGTGTTCCGCGACAAGCTCGCCCGCGAGATAAAGCTGTGGCGCGAGGTGGTGACCACGGCGAAGATCAAGATCGATTGAGCGTTTCTACTGGAGGAAGCATGGCACTGGACACCGACGCGGCCAAGCGCGTGCTGGCACACATCGACCGCGACGAACTGGCGCGACTCGGCTGCGACCTCACCGACATCCCCAGCCCGACCGGGCAGGAGAAGCAGGTGGCCGATTTCATCGTCGACTGGTTCCGCCGGCAGGGCCTGAAGGCGATCACCCAGGAGGTCGAGGCAGGTCGGCCGAATGCGGTCGGCATCCTCAAGGGTTCCGGCAATGGGCTCAGCCTCGGTTTCAACGGGCATACCGACACCAGTTTCACCGGCACCGACGAAGACCTGCGCATGGTGCGTTCGGTCGAGCCGCAGTCGGAACTGCGCGGTTCCATCGTCGACGGACGGGTGGTGCGTGGGCTGGGCATCTCGAACATGAAGGGTGGTGTCGCCTCCTTCATGATGGCGGCCAAGGCGCTCAAGGCGAGCGGCGTCGAGCTAAAGGGCGATGTCGTATTCGCGGCGGTGGTCGGCGAGATTTCGCGTACGCCGGTCGGGCCGTGGCAGTCGAAGGAGTACCGTGGCGAGGGGGCGGGCACCCGTCACCTGCTCACGCATGGCATGCATACCGACTACGCGGTATGCGCCGACTGTTCCGACCTGAACATCGTGTGGACGCAGACCGGTGTCGTGCAGCTGAAGATCGCCACCTATGGGAAGGCCGAGGCCGCGTGGGGTTCCGACCGCGCGACGATGCCGATGTCGGAGCTGAACGCGATCGTGAAGATGACCCGGGTGATCGCCGCGGTCGAGCAGTGGGCGGACGGTTTCGAGCGCGACAACGTGTACCACTCGCCGACCGGACCGCTTTTCCCCAAGGTGAATATCGGTGCGATCGAAGGCGGCGCACCGTACCGCCCGAACTACTTCCCCGGCGTATGCACCATCTATGTCGACATCCGGATGCCGCCCCAGGTGCGTCCGGTCGAGATCAAGGCGCAACTCGAGCGCGTGCTCGACGCCCTCGGCATCGAGTACGAGATGGACCTGTACAAGTCGCTGCTCGGCCACGAGGGCAAGGGGGTGGAGCCGCTGGTCACCGCTGCCGAGGGCATCTATCGGCACCTGTTCGGCGAGGCGATCCGGCACGAGGCACCCGACCGTGCCAGTATCTGGACCGACACCAATGTGTACAACGAGCTGGGCATCCCGGCCATCAAGATCGGCCCGCGCGGGCGACGGATCGGTCCGCGCGCGGAAGAGATCGAGATCGACGTGATGGTGAAGGCCGCGCAGATCTACGCGCTGATGGCACTCGACATCTGCTCCCGGCCTCGGCCGGCGAGGGGATGACCGCGCCGGGTTCACCCGACCGCAACCGGGTCGATCCGAAGAAGCTGCTGCTCGGCAAGTGGACGGCGGTGGTGCCGCGCGACCGGGAGAAGCACTTCCTGGTCGTCAAGGTACTCGACCCGGACGTTGCTGGCGGGGCGCCGACGAAGGTGCATCTCGAGGCCGTCCTCTCGCGCCGGGTGCTGACCGTACCCTGGCGCGAGCTGGAGGACCCGGCGGTTTGGAAGCAGGGCTGGGTGCAGGTGTCCTAGGCGAGGATCATCCGTGCGTCGGCGATGACCAGTCCGTCTGCGGTCGCGATCACCGGGTTGAGATCGATCTCGGCGATGCCGGCGCCGCCGGCTGCGGCGATCCCGGCGACCTTCACCAGCAGCGCTGCGAGCGCGTCGCGGTCGACGGCAGGCAGGCCGCGTACGCCGTCGAGCATCTTCCGTGCACGGATGTCGCCGATCATCTCGAGCGCGTCGTCCCGGCTCACCGGCAGCGCACGGAACACGACGTCGCGTACCGCTTCGACGAAGATCCCGCCGACGCCGAACAGCAGCACCGGGCCGAATTGCGGGTCCTGGGACACGCCGACGATCAGTTCGATACCGCGCGCGGCCATCGGCGCGGCGAGTACGCCTTCGACACGCGCCCCCGGGACATGGTGTCCGACCGCGGCGCGGATCTCGGCCGTTGCGGCGCGCACTGCTGCCTCGCCTTGTACGCCCAGTCGGACGCCGCCGGCGTCGGACTTGTGCAGTACGTCCTGTGACACGACCTTCAGCGCCAGTGGCCGGTCGCCCAGCGCCGCGATCGCGGCTGCGGCATCCCCGGCGTCGCGCAGCAGGAATGACGGTGCAAGGTTGACCCCGCAGGCGGTGAGCAGGTCGCGCGCTTCGGTCTCCAGCAGCGCCGTCCGGCCTGCGGCACGGGCACTGGCGACCACCGTCGCTGCAGCGGCCGGCAGTGGCGCGGCCGCCGCCGCAGGCGGCGACGCCATCCGGCGCCGTGCCTCGGAATAGTCTGCGGCGGACGCGAGGCACTGGGCCGCGATCTCGATGTGCCGGTAGAAGGGCACGCCGGCCCTGCGCAGCACGTCGAGCGCCGGCGTCCGGTAATGCGCGTAGTGCGATTGCACCACCACCGGCTTGCCGTGCCTGTGCATCAGGTCTGCGAGGTCGCGCGCGACCTTGAACTCCATCTCGGCCACGCCTTCGCCGTAGCGCCGGGCGTAGCCGCCGAAGAAACCGGTCAGCATCAGGGCGTCGACGTTCGGATCGGCCAGGATGGCCTCGCCGCACAACCCGTAATACTCGGCGCGCGGATCGGTGCCGCCCCCGGCATCCACCGGGTTCGAGATCGCGGAGGCGTTCGGCACGATCTCGTGGATGCGCGCCTGGGTCGCCTCCGACAGCGGAGCGATCACCAGCCCGCGTTCGGACAGTGCTTCGGCGGCGACCGTTATCACGCCACCGCCCTCCGACAGCACCGCCACGCGGCGCGAGCGCATCGCCGGCAGCAGATGCAGCGCCTCGGCCACCGGATACAGGCAATCGGATCGTTCGAGCAGCGTGATACCGGCCTGCTTCAGCACGCCGGAGGCCACGGTGTAGTCGCCAGCGAGCGAGCCGCTGTGGGACCGCGCGGCGCGTACGCCTTCGGCGGTGCGGCCGGCCTTGAACATGACGATCGGCTTCTTCGGCGTGACGCTGCGCGCAGCCTCGATGAACGCGCGGCCGTCCTTGAAGCCCTCGATGTAGGAGATGACCGCACCGGTATCGGGATCGTCGCCCATCGCGGACAGGTATTCATGGAACTGGATGTCCGACTGGTTGCCCACGGAGAGCAGGGTGTTGAAGCCGAAATACTGGTGGAACTGCGCCTCGGCGAGGATCGACAGCATCACGTTCGCCGAATTGGCGAGCATTGCCGCCGGACCGCGCGGGATGTCGAACCAGGCGATCGCGTTGCAGGCCTCGCGTGCGGTGAAGATGCCGTTGGTATTCGGCCCGATCAGCCGCACGCCGTACCGGCGCGCGACCGCAACCGTCTGTTCTTCGAGCAGGCGGCCGGCTTCGCTTGCCTCGCTGAAGCCGCCGGCAAGCAGGAGCGCACCCTTGACGCCCTTGCGGCCGCACGCCTCGATCACCTCGGGCGCAGCCTTCGCAGGCGTGCATACGAGCGCCAGGTCGACCTCACCCGGTACCGCCTCGATCGAGGGGTAGCACTTCAGGCCGAGGATCTCGTCCGACTTCGGATTGATCGGGAGTATCTCTCCCTTGTAATGGTCGGTGATCAACGTGCGGATCGCCCGGTAGCCTCGCTTTTCCGGATCGCTCGACGCACCGATCACGGCCAGGCGCCTTGGGTTGAGGATGCAATCGAGGGGGTTGGTAGAAGTGGACGGGGAGGTCGGCATGTCGGCGGCTCTGATCTGTGCGGATGGGTTGGCAGGAGTCTAGACCGAGGGGCCGACACCGACAACGCGCCCCTGCCAGCGGATGCTCGCCCGTACGGCTCGGAAATGGGCATCATCGGCGGATGGACATCCTCTACCTGCTGATCCCGCTGTCGGTGGTGCTCGCGATCGCGATCGGTGCTGCGTTCTGGTGGGCCGTTCGCAACGATCAGTTCGAGGATATGGAAGGTCCGGCGCAGCGCCTGCTGCTCGACGACGATGACCGGGTCGCAGCGCCGGAGTCAGGGCGGACTGCACCGCCGGACGCAGAGGCGGCGCCACCCGCATCGCCACCCGCCTCGCGGCGCTGAGGCAATGCCGCGCGTGGGCAATGGTGCTGCCGGCGCGCCGGGCACCGCACATGCGATTCCCCGGGCGGTTTTCGGGCCCGGGTTGATCCATATCAACAAAGGGTCCCCGCTGCATGGCGATGATTGGACGCCGCCATCGAAAAGGGCGGCGCAACCCGTACCCGGATGGAGTACATGACCATGCAGGCGGCACCAGCGGACAATCCTGAAGAAACCTACAACTACCGGGTAGTACGCCAGTTCGCGCTGATGACTGTGGTCTGGGGCGTGGTGGGCATGCTGGTCGGGGTGATCATCGCGGCGCAGCTGGCCTGGCCCGAACTGCTGCCCTCTGTGCCATGGCTCTCCTACGGGCGGTTACGGCCGCTGCACACCAACGCGGTGATCTTCGCCTTCGGCGGTTGTGCGTTGTTCGCGACGTCGTACTACGTCGTCCAGCGCACCTGCCATGTGCGGCTGCTCTCCGACCGGCTGGCCGGGTTCACGTTCTGGGGCTGGCAGGCCGTGATCGTGCTCGCCGCGGTCACGCTGCCGCTGGGCATGACCCAGGGCAAGGAATACGCCGAGCTCGAGTGGCCGATCGACCTGCTCATCGCGGTGGTGTGGGTCAGCTATGCGGTGGTGTTCTTCGGCACGATCATGAAGCGCCGCATCCCGCACATCTATGTCGCCAACTGGTTCTTCGGCGCGTTCATCCTGACCGTCGCGATCCTGCACATCGTGAACAGTGCGTTCAGCCCCGCCTCGTTTACCAAGTCGTACTCGGCCTATGCGGGCGTGCAGGACGCGATGATCCAGTGGTGGTATGGACACAACGCGGTAGGCTTCTTCCTGACCGCAGGCTTCCTCGGCATGATGTACTACTTCATCCCGAAGCAGGCTGGCCGGCCGGTGTACTCGTACCGGCTGTCGGTGGTGCACTTCTGGGCGCTGATCTTCACCTACATGTGGGCCGGGCCGCACCACCTGCACTACACGGCCCTGCCGGACTGGGCGCAATCGCTCGGCATGGTGTTCTCGCTGATCCTGCTCGCGCCGTCATGGGGCGGGATGATCAACGGCATCATGACGCTCTCGGGCGCATGGCACAAGCTGCGCACCGACCCGATCCTGAAGTTCCTCGTGACCTCGCTGTCGTTCTACGGCATGTCGACGTTCGAGGGGCCGATGATGTCGATCAAGACGGTAAATGCACTGTCGCACTACACGGACTGGACCATCGGGCACGTTCACTCCGGCGCGCTCGGCTGGGTCGGCATGATCTCGATCGGCAGCATGTACTACCTGATCCCGAGGCTGTTCGGCCGCACCGAGATGTACAGCGTGCGCGCCATAACCCTGCATTTCTGGGTGGCGACCATCGGCATCGTGCTCTACATCACCGCGATGTGGATCGCCGGCGTGATGCAGGGCCTGATGTGGCGTGCGGTCAATGCGGACGGCACGTTGACCTATACCTTCGTCGAGAGCGTGAAGGCCACCTGGCCCTACTACGTGGTACGGCTCGCCGGTGGGGCGCTCTATCTGGGTGGCATGCTGGTGATGTGCTGGAACGTGTGGAAGACCGTAGCCGGTAGCCGGCCGGTCAACGCCGCGATCCCGGCGCCTGTAATGGCACACGCATAAGAGGGCAGGGCGCCGGCCGGCGGCTGCCGGGACCGGTCGGACGGCAACGCAGTGACGAGAGGTACCGAGATCATGGGCATGGATGGCGGACATCAGGCGATCGAAAAGAACATCGGCTGGATGGTGCTGCTGGTGATCCTGGTGGTGAGCGTGGGTGGACTGGTGCAGATCGTGCCGCTTTTCTTCCAGCGCACGACCACCGAGCCGGTCGCGGGGCTGAAGCCCTACACGGCGCTGCAGCAGGCGGGCCGTGACGTGTATGTGCGCGAGGGCTGCTACAACTGCCATTCGCAGATGGTGCGCCCGTTGCGCGCCGAGACCGAGCGCTACGGGCATTACTCGGTGGCCGGTGAGTTCGTCTACGACCATCCGTTCCAGTGGGGCAGCAAGCGCACCGGCCCCGACCTGGCACGGGTCGGTGGGCGCTATTCCGACGAATGGCACCGCATCCACTTCAACAACCCGCGCGACGTGGTGCCCGAGTCGAACATGCCCGCCTATCCATGGCTGGCACGCACGCCGGTCGACGGTGCGTCGCTCGGCAGCCACCTGCGTGCGCTCGCCCGCGTCGGCGTGCCGTACGGCGAGGAGGAGATCGCCGGCGCGCAGAAGGCGGTGGAGGGGCGCAGCGAACTCGATGCGCTGATCGCCTACATGCAGGTGCTGGGCACCAGCCTGAAGGCCGGTACCGCCCCGATTGCAGCCAACCCCTGAGGCATGCGCGATGACCACCGGTGACCTGCAATCCATCCTTACCCTGATCGCATTCGTGACGTTCGTCGGCATCGTCGGCTGGGCATGGTCGGCGCGGCGCCGCGACGCCTTCGGCGAAGCAGCGCGCATTCCGCTCGATGACGATGCGCCGTGCAGGCCCTCCGCGCAGGCGAAGCCGACGGTCGATTCCGGATCAAGGGAGGTCAGGTAATGGCTGATTTCATCTACGGTTGGGTCGGCATCGCGATCGCGGTGGTGAGCATCGTCTCGATCATCGCCTGTGGCTGGTTCCTCAAGGCGAACACCACTCGACGGCTGCCGGCCGGTACCGACCCGGGTACCACCGGCCACCTGTGGGACGGCGACCTCGCGGAATGGAACAACCCGTTGCCGAGGTGGTGGATGTTCCTCTTCTACCTCACGATCGTGTTCGGGTTGCTCTACCTGGCGCTGTATCCCGGGCTGGCCGTCTACGGCGGGGCACTCGGCTGGAGTTCCGCCGGACAGCACACGGCCGAGTCCCGCCGCTGGGACAGCCGGTACGCGGCGATGTTCGACGTCTACCTCAAGCAGGACCTCGCGGTGGTTGCCCGCGATCCGGCGGCGCGCGAGATGGGCCAGCGGCTGTTCGTCAACTACTGCGCCCAGTGCCATGGCTCGGATGCCGGCGGCGCGAAGGGCTTCCCGAACCTGCGCGACGCGGAATGGATCTGGGGGGGCGAGCCGATGCAGATCCATGAGTCGATCGCGAAGGGACGCCAGGCGATGATGCCGCCCCAGGCAGAGAGCATCGGTGCCGAGAACGTCCGGGCGGTGGCAAACCATGTTCGCTCGCTGTCGGGCCTGCCGCACGACGCCGAGCTCGCGGCCCGGGGCAAGGTGAAGTTCGAACAGGTCTGCGTGGCCTGCCACGGGATGGATGCCAGGGGCAACCCGGCGCTCGGCGCGCCCAATCTGGCCGACAGGATCTGGCTGTACGGAGCGTCGGAGGAAACCATCATCGAGACGATCACCCAGGGCCGCAACGGGGTCATGCCCGCTCAGGGCGAATTCCTCGGGGCCGGCAAGGTGCACGTGCTGGCGGCCTACGTCTGGGGGCTTTCGCGTGACGGGCGGAAGTAGCGCCCGAGATCACGAGGCGGTGGCGGCGCCCCCCGATGCGGGCGGTGCCGCCGCCGCGACCGACGAGTCTTTGTTCGAGATCCGCCGGAAGATCTACCCGCGTGCGGTCACCGGCTTCCTGGCTACTCAGCGCGTGCTGCTCGTGGTGCTTACCCAGCTGGCCTTCTACGGCACTGCCTGGCTGGAGTGGAACGGCCGCCAGGCAGTGCTGTTCGACCTGGCCGCACGCAAGTTCTACATCTTCGGCTTCGTCTTCTGGCCTCAGGACTTCATCTTCCTGACCGGCCTGCTGGTGATCTGCGCGCTGTCGCTGTTCCTGTTCACGGCGATCGCCGGGCGCCTGTGGTGTGGCTATGCCTGCCCGCAGACGGTCTACACCGAGCTGTTCCTGTGGATCGAGCGCAAGGTCGAGGGCGACCGGATGGCGCGTATCCGACTCGACGGGCAGCCGATGTCGGCACGCAAGCTCAGGCTGAAGGCAGCCAAGCACCTGTTGTGGGGGCTGCTCGCGTTGTGGACGGGGTTCACCTTCGTCGGCTACTTCACGCCGATCCGCGCACTCGGCGCTTCCGTCGCATCGCTCTCGCTAGGGCCCTGGGAGACGTTCTGGATGCTGTTCTACGCTTTCGCCACCTGGGGCAACGCGGGCTTCATGCGCGAGCAGGTGTGCAAGTACATGTGTCCGTATGCGCGCTTCCAGAGCGTCATGTTCGATTCGGACACGCTGGTCATTACCTACGATGCACGCCGAGGCGACCCCCGCGGCGCGCGTGGCAGGTCTGTCGATCGACGCGCGAAAGGCCTCGGCGACTGCGTCGATTGCGGCATCTGCGTCCAGGTCTGCCCGACCGGCATCGACATCCGGGACGGGCTGCAGTACGAATGCATCGGCTGCGGCGCATGCGTGGATGGCTGCAACCAGGTGATGGAAAAGATGGGTTACCCGAAAGGGCTGATCCGTTACTCCACCGAGAATGCGCTGGCCGGCCGTTACGACGACCGCGAGATCCTTGGTCGCCTGATGCGTCCGCGCACGCTGCTCTACGCGGCGCTGCTGTTCGCGGTCTCGCTCGCCGTGGTGTCCGGCATCGTGCTGCGCACGCCGGTGAAGATGAACATCATCCGCGACCGCGGCGACATCGTGCGTGAGCTCGAGGATGGCCGTCTCGAGAACGTGTATCGCGTGCAGATCATGAACACCCGCGAGGATGCGCGCAGCTTCGTGCTGTCGGCGCGCGGCATCGATGGCGTCGAACTGGTCGTCACCGAGGCTCAGCCGATCAGGATCGGCTCCGCCGGTTCGCGCATCGTGCCGCTGGAGCTGCGCGTGCCTCGCGCCGCCGTCGCGCCCGGATCCACGCCGGTCTGGCTGAAGGTGGAAGCCGCCGACGATGCCGGTGTCGCGAGGGAAGAGAAGACCGTGTTCATCGCACGCTGAGGCTTGTTGCACCTCGCCCTTGCATCAATGTCCGACCATGCCTGCTTCGCTGGAGTCCGCCATGCCCCTTTCCGATGCCCCCATCCCCGCGCCTGCGATGGCCGAAGGCCACCTTCCGCGGCCCTGGTACCGGGAGCCCTGGCCGTGGCTGCTGTTCTTCCCGCCGGCAGTCGCCGTGGTCGCCGGGCTGGTCACCATGGCGATCGCGATCGATTCGTTCGATGGCGTGGTTTCCGACGACTACTACCGCCAGGGCCTGGCGATCAACCGGTCGATCGATCGCGAGGCCGACGCTCGCGCGCGAGGACTGTCGGCACGGCTGCAGTTCAATCCGTCCGGTGACCGGGTCAGGGTAGCGGTATCGGGAGACGTCTCCGCCGACCGGGTGCTGCGCCTGTACCTTGTGCGCGCGGCGCGCAGCGGCGATGACCAGCAGATCGATCTGGCGCCGGTGGTGCCCGGCGTGTACGAGGGCCGGCTGCTGCGCCCGCTGCACGGACGCTGGCACCTGCACCTGGAGGACGCCGGACGCCGGTGGCGCATCTCGGCCACGGCACAGATGCCCGCCGAGCGGGCGATCGGCCTGGAACCGGCGCCACTGAGCGCGCCAGCGATGGAGGAGCCACGATGGAGCAGTCCCGGAAAATGATCCTTATCCTGTGGCCGTCGTTTCTTGCTGCCTGCGCCGCCGAGGCGGCGTTCTTCACCGTGTTCGATCCGGCGGACCTGCACCCGTTCGGCGACCCGGTCGCGGTGGGCGCGCTGTCGGCTTATACGATCGGCTTCTTCATGTTCTGGCTGTTCGCCTCGGTGGCCAGTGCGCTCACCTGGTTCCTGCAGGGCGGCTCGGCGGGCAAGTGCCGATGACAGCCAGAGGGCAGACCTGGCGGGCCGGCACCCTGGAGCAGCGGCACTGATGGAGCCGGTGTCGATGCTCTGGCCGACGCTGGCATCGGCTGCGCTGGTCGGTCTCGCCGGTGGCGTGCATTGCATCGGGATGTGCGGCGGCATCGTCGGCGCGTTGTCCGGTGCGACCGGGCAGCGGCACCCGTCGATGCGCCTGCACCTGGCCTACAGCGCGGGGCGAGTGGCCAGCTATGCGTTCGCAGGCGCGCTGGCCGGTAGTGCCGGCGGCGTGCTCGGTTGGGCGGGAAGCGCAGCGCTCGGCGCGCGCGGCAGTGCGCTGGGACAGTCGCTGTTCCTGCTGGTGGCCAGCCTGATGCTCATCGTGCTCGGTCTCTACCTGTCCGGCCTGGCACCGGCGGTGCGCCATGTCGAGTCGCTGGGCGCGGGGCTCTGGCGGCGGCTGCAGCCGATCGCACGTCCGCTGCTGCCGGCGGCGACCGTCCCGCGAGCGATGGCAATCGGCGCCGTGTGGGGGTTCCTGCCCTGCGGCCTGGTCTACGCAATGCTCGCGACCGCGGTGGCGACCGGCAGCGCGGCGCGTGGCGCTGCAGTCCTGGCCGCGTTCGGACTCGGTACCTTGCCTAACCTGCTCGCGGTCGGGTTCTGGCTGTCGCGTTTCCGCGCGATCGTGCGTTCGCCGCGGGCGCGGCTCGCAGCGGGTCTCGCGGTCTGCCTGTTCGGGCTGTACGGGCTGCTGCTGTTCGGACAGTCTGCACTGTCGGGTGGCGAAGCCCCGGTACACCACCATCACGGTGCATCGGATGCAGCAGGCGCCCGCATTTGACGTGGATCAACGTGGCCCCGACATGGCCGGGTCACACTGGCCTCGTCGTTGCAGATCCGTACCGGCGGCAGCGACAGGGACGATGCATGACCGGTGCGAGTCCAGCGGAGGGTTTGCAATGCCCGATCTCGGTTTCGATCCTGCCCTGGTGCAGCGCCTCGACCGTCCAGGGCCGCGCTACACGTCATACCCGACGGCCGATCGCTTCAACGACAGCTTCACCGCAAAGCATTATGCGGTGCACGCGCGGCGGCGCCATCTGGGTGGACAGCATCGCGGTCTTTCCCTGTACGTGCATGTCCCGTTCTGCCGTACCGTCTGCTTCTACTGCGCCTGCAACAAGGTGGTCACCGGTGACCGTACACGTGCGATCCCGTACCTGCAGCACCTCGAACGCGAACTGGAGATGCAGAGCGAACTGTACGAAGGCGGTGGACGCCGGGTCGACCAGTTGCACTGGGGCGGCGGCAGCCCGACCTTCCTGACCCTCGCGCAGATGCGGCGGTTGATGAAGAGCGTACGCGGCAATTTCACGCTCGCGGAGGACCATGCCGGCGACTTCGCGATAGAGGTAGATCCGCGCTTCACGCGCGAATCGACCGTGGCAGGCCTGCGCGCGATCGGCTTCAACCGGCTGTCGCTGGGTTTGCAGGATTTCGATCCGGTCGTGCAGCAGAAGGTGAACCGGATCCAGTCCCTCGAGGAGACCGCCGCGGTGGTCCGGGCCGGGCGCGAGGAAGGTTACAAGTCGATCAACGTGGACCTCATCTACGGCCTGCCCGCGCAGACGGCTCAGACGTTCGACACGACGCTGTCGAAGGTGATCGACCTTGGGCCTGACCGCATCGCGCTCTACAACTACGCGCACCTGCCGCACCTGTTCAAGCCGCAGCGGCGGATCTCCGCTGCGGACCTGCCGGGCGCCGTCGAGCGGCTCGACATCCTCCAGCATGCAGTGCGCCGGTTCGGTGACGCCGGCTACCGTTACATCGGCATGGACCATTTCGCCCGTCCGGATGACGAACTGTCGGTCGCCCAGGTGCAGGGCCGCCTGCGGCGCAACTTCATGGGCTACACCCCGCACCCCGACGCCGACATCATCGGCGTCGGGGTATCGGCTATCAGCAGCGTCGGCGCGTCCTACAGCCAGAACGTGCACCGGGTCGAGGCCTACTACGAGTCGATCGATGGCGGGGAGCTTCCGGTCGAGCGTGGCATCGAACTGGACCCGGACGATCTGCTCAGGCGCACCATCATCCACGGGCTGATGTGCCACTTCATGCTGTACGTGCCGTCGATCGAACAGGCTTACCTGATCGATTTCGACAGCTACTTCGCGCGTGAACTGGAAGAGCTGCGGGGGCTGGAGGCGGCGGGCCTGCTGACCATCGAGCCCCCCGGCCAGCCCGAATGGATCACGGTGACGCCCAGGGGCCGATTCCTCGTGCGCAACCTCTGCATGGTGTTCGACCGGCACCTGCGCGACCGTCCGGTCGACGGCCGTTACTCGAAGGCCGTATGACGGCCGTACGCGACCGACGCCCTTGCAACCGTGCAGCCTGGAGGGGACGGTCAGTGGTCGTCGCGCAAGTGCGGTTCGTAGCCGTGCGTCGGCTCGCCGGTGTCGGGATCGATGAAGTCATCGATCCCGATCTCGGCCTCGACTTCATGCACCGCGTCCACGTCCGCGGCGGCGGCGAGGTCGTCCACGCCGTCCCCCAGTGGTCCCGGGGAATCGCGATCGGCGATCGCCTCGGTACGGGTGCGGAACGGACCGACGAGCGCATCGGTCTCGCTGTCGCGCCAGAAGAAGCCCTCCGCGCCTTCGACGATGGACGACTGGTGGATCACCGGCGAACCGGCGTTCGACTGCTGCTTGTTCGCGGGCGCGGGTTGTCTGGCGCCGTTGCTTGCCCTGGACCTGGCCATGGATGCTCCCCTGAGTCGACCCTCAGGTTATCGCGTGTATCGCCCCCTGGCAAATCACTCGCGTACTTCAATGATCGCACGCAGGGCCTTGAAATCGAGGATCTCGATCTCGCGCCGCTCGATGCGGATCAATCCCTCCGCGCTGAAGCGCGAGAACAGGCGGCTGACCGTCTCCAGGGTAAGGCCCAGGTAGCTTCCGATCTCCTCGCGCGTCATCCGCAGCCGGAAGCGCATCGCCGAGTAGCCGAGGTTGGCGAAGCGCTGCGACAGGCCGATCAGGAAGGAACTGAGCCGTGCATCTGCCTTCATGCCCGCGAGCAGCAGCATCAATCCCTGGTCGCGCATGATGTCCCGGCTCATGATCTTGTGGAAATGGTGCTGCAGCGTAGGGATCTCGCGCAGCAGTTCCTCGAGATGCTCGAAAGGCAGCACGCAGACCTCGCTGTCCTCGAGCGCCACCGCACTGAAGTTCTGGCGATCGGTGCTGATCGCATCCAGGCCGAGGATCTCCCCGGACAGGTAGAAGCCGGTGATCTTTTCCGAACCGTCTTCCGACAGGTCGATCGTCTTGAAGGCGCCGGTGCGCACTGCGTAGAGATTGCGGAAAGGGTCGCCGATGCGGTAGAGCGACGACCCGCGGCGCGTGGTGTGCCGGGAGGAGATGATCCTGTCCAGTCTGTCGATGTCCGCAGGGGACAGGCCGACCGGAAGGCAGAGTTCCTGCAGGCTGCAGGAACTGCAGGCCGCCTTGATGGTCGCGGGCGAGGGGACGATCGGAATGGTCGCGTGGACAGGTCGGGTCGATGTCAAGGGAACTCTGCCTTTTTCCATTCGGTGCCAGGCCGCCAGTCCACCGCAGCAGGATCTGCGGGTGGCCTGTCGATCCGGTACTGCGGGGATATTCCGGCGGACGATGGCAGTGCGCGGGTGCGCGGCAAGGGCTGCGCTCTCGACGGTCGCCACGATCCTGCATTGGATGCTACAGTTAAGGTAACACTTGCCGATATACACTGTACTGGCAGGGTCGCATCCGTAATCCCCTGCGCCTGATACCTATTGTGCAGTCGTCTGTGCGGCACCGCCGCGCAGGCAGTCATTCCAGAGCGTAATGGACACAGCCCCGACTCCCTTCCGTTTCGACACCGACGCATGGTCGGTGGACGAGAAAGACTTTCCCGCGGAAGGTTCGAACGCGGATCGGCTGCACTTCTGCCTGAATTATGCCGTGCTCGCGCCGTCCTGCTTCAATACCCAGCCGTGGTTCTTCCGGCTGACCGGCGCGGCGCTCGAGTTGTTTGCCGACCGGTCGCGCAGGTTGCCGATGGCCGATCCCGATGGACGCGCGCTCATGATTGCTTGTGGGGCCGCACTGTTCAATCTGCGTTGTGCGCTCCGGTACCTCGGCCTGCAACCGAAAGTCACGCTGCTGCCGTGGCTCAATGACGGCGATCCGCTGTCCGGCAGCGAGGTGCCGCTGGCCCGGATCGAACTCGACGGCACCTGTACCTGTCCGGCGGCAGAGCGAGTGCTGTTCCAGGCGATCCGCCGGCGCCGGACCTACCTCGGCGCGTTCGACCCGGCCCCGATCTCCCAGAACCTGATCGACGCCATGCAGGACCAGGCGCGCCACGAGGGCGCCTGGCTGGGCATGCTCGAGGACGTAGAGGCCAAGGCCGATGTGTCCCGCATCGTTGCAGCAGCCGACCGGCGCCAGCTCACCCAGCGCAAGTACCGGACGGAACTGGCCAAGTGGGTACGGCGCGGCGCGCATCTGGTGCCACCGATGCCGCCCGGCGTGCTCCAGCTCGGGGCGCACGGCGAGTTCGCGCTTCCGTTCGGGGCGTTCCTCGACCCGGATCTGTCCGGGCAGGCCGGAACCGACCTGATCGAATCCACACCCGTGATCGGGGTGCTCGGTGCAGATGGTGACACCCCGATCGACTGGCTGCATTCCGGGCAGGCACTGCAAAGGACGGTACTCTGGGCGCGTGCGGCGGGTGTCTGGGCCAGTTTCCTGTACCAGCCGATCTCCCATCCCGAGTCCCGAATGCAGGTCGCCCACCTGGTCGATCGCAATCATCCGATGCTGCTGATCCGCTTCGGCCGTGTCCCGCAGCAGGCGCCTTCGCGCGCGCTGCGTTCTGCGCGCTACGTGATCGGTAACTGAGCGCGCATCGGATCCGCGACGCAGACAACCGCGCGCCGGCTCGCTACACTGGCATTTCCGTCTTACGTCGAAGCACCGAGTGGCTGACCTGCGTCCGGAGCAACTGGAAGAGGCTTTCGCCCTGTTCAGCCAGGCCTCGGCCGAGCTGACCAGTGCCTATCAGGCGCTGCAGGGCCGCGTCGAGCAGCTTACCGGTGAACTGGCAGCGACGAACAGCGAACTGCGCGTGCAACTGGCTGCGAAAGATGCGCTGTCGCGCCGGCTTGCCGCGCTGCTCGCCGCGCTGCCCGGCGGCGTGGTGGTGCTCGACGCCAGTCACCGTGTCACCGATACGAATCCGGCAGCGAATCACCTGCTCGGGCCGCTGGCCTCCGGCCAGGCGTGGGATGAACTGATCGCCGGGGTGCTTCGACCCACTGCAGCGCCGGACGAGTTCGAGGCGGTACCGCCTGTCGCCGCGGCGGGAACGGCCATGGAGCCGGGGGATCTGCACCGAATCCGGCGGGTACGCCTGTCAGTGAGTGAGCTTCCCGACGGCGGATCGATTGCCCTGGTGAATGACATCACCGCCGCGCACGCCCTGACCGGGCAACTCGAGCGTGCCCGGCGGCTGTCTGCGATGGGGGAAATGGCGGCACGGCTCGCGCACAACCTGCGCACGCCGCTGGCCACTGCGTTGCTCTATGCGGGGAACCTGGGTCGCACCACCATCCCGGAGGCCGAGCGGAGCCGATTTGCCGATCGTACCGTCGACAGCCTGCGCAGGGTGGAGCGCATGATCCAGGATATGCTTCGCTTCGTACGAGGTTACGAGGATGAGTTCGAGCCCTTCGTTGTCGGCGAGCTCTTGCGCGAACTGGCACAGGTAATCGAGCCGCAGATGGCGCGGCGGGGAGTGAACTTCGAAATCGTCGATCGCAGCGAAGGCGGGCAGATCCAGGGCAACCGCAAGGCAGTCGCCGGGGCCCTGCTCAACCTGCTCGAGAACGCACTGCAGGTCAGCGATGCCGGCGGTCGCGTGACGCTCGGCGCAGGCCCGCACGGACGCGCGATGGATTTCTCGGTCGACGACACCGGGCACGGGATCGATCCCGCGGCGATGGACCGGCTGTTCGAGCCGTTCTTCACGACCCGGGCGGACGGTACCGGCCTCGGACTGGCGATCGTGCGCGGCGTGGCCACTGCCCACGGCGGCGAGGCACTGGTGGAAAGCCGTCCGGGCGAAGGCAGCCGGTTCACGCTCAGGCTGCCGGCGAGCGCGGGGGCGGTGGCATGATGAAGCTGCTGCCGGTGTTGATCGCGGAGGACGACGCCGACCTGCGCGAGGCGCTGTCGGCGACGCTTCAGTTGAATGGCTACACCGTGATCGAGGCCATCGACGGCGAGAGTGCACTGGTTGCGCTGGCCCGCGACCCGGTCGGTCTGCTCATCAGCGACGTGCAGATGAAGCCGATGGACGGCCATGCGCTGCTGGCGCGGGCGCGCAGCGAATACCCGGACGTGCCGGTGATCCTGATGACCGCATACGGGATGATCGACAAGGCGGTGTCGGCAATGCGCGCCGGCGCCGTGAACTACCTGACCAAGCCATTCGAACCTGGTCGCCTGCTGGAAGAGGTCGCCTGCCATATGCGGCCGGCGCCGGCGGCAGCCGGCCGACAGCGGCGTGTCGGCGGCGATGGCGTGGTTGCGCACGATCCATCCACCCGCGCGGTGCTCGAACTCGCACGGCGGGTGAGTGCGACCGATGCGACGGTGCTGATCACCGGCGAGTCCGGGACGGGCAAGGAGGTGTTCGCGCGCTTCATCCATCGGCATTCCAGCCGCGCGGCCGCTCCGTTCGTGGCGATCAACTGTGCCGCGATTCCCGAAAACCTGCTCGAGGCGACGCTGTTCGGGTACGAAAAGGGTGCGTTCACCGGCGCGAGCCAGGCGACGCCAGGCAAGTTCGAGCAGGCGCAGGGGGGCACCCTGCTGCTGGACGAAGTGTCCGAGATGCCGCTGCCGCTGCAGGCCAAACTGCTGCGCGTGCTGCAGGAGCGGGAGGTCGAGCGGGTGGGTGGCCGCCGGCCGGTGCTTCTCGACATCCGCGTGTTGGCGACCTCCAACCGGGACATGGCGGTCGAAGCGCGGGCCGGGCGTTTCCGGGAAGACCTCTACTACCGGCTGAATGTGTTCCCGATCGAACTGCCGCCGTTGCGTGCGCGCCCGCTCGACATCCTCCCGCTGGCACGGCAGGTCATCGCGCGGTTCGCAGCTGGCCGCGAGATCGGCCTGTCGCCCGCGGCCGAGTGTTCGTTGACCACCCACAGGTGGGCCGGTAACATCCGGGAACTCGAAAACGTCCTGCAACGTGCGTTGATTCTTGCGTCAGGGGCGGTGATCGAGGTCGGTGACCTGCACCTGCCCGCCGCCGTGGGGGCGGCAGGGATTGCCGGCGGGTGGCAGGAATTGCCGCCGTCTCCGGCGGTTAGCGATCCCGCGGATCGGGAAGCCAGTGTCGCGCTGGCGTCGCCGCCTGAAACGCTGGATATCAAGTCGCTTGAACGCAGGCACATCCTCGATGCACTGGCCGCCGCCGGCGGTTCGAGGCGGAAGGCGGCAGCCCGCTTGCAGATGAGCGAGCGGACGCTGCGGTACAAGCTGGCGCAATACCGCGCCGCCGGTTGGCTCGACGGCGCAATGCAGGACGATGATGACGGCTCGGGCGCGTGAATCGGAACGTCTGGACAACCGGTGGCACGGGCATTGCTGTAGCCTTCGGTACACGGTATTCCGATCCTGATCCAACCGAGCCGGTGAACCTGGCAGCGAGCCTCTCCCGATGAGCACTTCCGGTATCGACCAGATGATGCGCGAACTGCGCTCCGCCGCCGCCCAGGCCGGCGGTGGTGCGCGCGACGGCGCCGATGCTGCGGCGTCTGCCGGCGCGCCCGACTTCGCCGCGATGCTGCGTTCATCTATCGACAGCGTGAATGCCGCCCAGCAGGACGCCCAGAAAGTCCAGCGGGCCTTCGATGCAGACGCACCCGAGGCGAACCTGCAGGAGGTGGTTGTTGCGATGCAGAAGGCCAGCCTGTCCTTCCAGACGATGGTCCAGGTCCGAAACCGGCTGGTTACCGCCTACCAGGACATCATGAGCACGCAGGTATAGTGGGTTCCGACCAAAGCTAGGCGATGGCGCAGGCTCCCACTTCCCCCCCAGCCCCGCCGCCCGCCTCGACGCCTCTACTGCAGGGGTTCTTCCGACTCACCAATGTTCAGAAGGTCGTGGTGCTGGTGGGTGTCGCGGCTGCGGTTGCGATCACCGTCGCGTTCGTGTCTCTGGCGCGCACACCCGACTACAAGGTGCTGTTCAGCAACGTCACCGATCGGGATGGTGGGGCGATCATCTCTGCCCTGCAGCAGATCAACGTGCCCTATCGTATGTCCGAAGGGGGTGGCGCGATACTCGTTCCCTCCGACCGCGTCTATGAATCCAGGCTGAGGCTGGCCCAGCAGGGTCTGCCGCGCGGGGGCTCGATAGGCTTCGAACTGCTCGAGAACCAGCGGATCGGTACCAGCCAGTTCGTCGAGCAGGTCAACTTCCAGCGCGCGCTCGAGGGCGAACTGGCACGCACGGTCCAGGCGCTGGGTTCGGTACAGGCGGCCCGCGTGCACCTGGCGATTCCACGGCCGAGCGTGTTCGTACGCGACCAGCAGAAGCCCAGTGCTTCGGTGCTGGTGAGTCTGTTTCCCGGGCGCGCGCTCGATCCGGCGCAACTGGCCGGGATCACCCACCTGGTTGCCAGCAGCGTACCGGAACTCGCGCCTTCGGCCGTGACCATCGTCGACCAGGCCGGCAATCTGTTGACGCAGAACCCGAGCGCCCGCGAGGGCAATGCCGGGCTCGATGCCGGGCAGTTGAAGTACGTGCAGGCGGTCGAGCAGAATTTCGTGCGCAGGATCGAGGCGATCCTCACGCCCATCGTCGGCCCCGGCAATGTGCGCGCGCAGGTCACGGCCGAGCTCGACTTCTCTACCGTCGAGCAGACCGCCGAGACCTACAAGCCTAACCCGTCCCCGGAGCAGGCAATCCGCAGCCAGCAGACGGTCGAGACCGTCGGCGACAACCCGCGCGATGCGAGCGGGGTCCCCGGGGCGCTGTCTAACCAGCCCCCCGGCACCGCGACCGCGCCGCTCAATGCACCTGGCAAGGGTGCTGCGAAGGGCGGGGCGGCCGAGCCAGCTTCGCCGGGCAACACGCACCGGGAAGCCACCACCAACTACGAGCTCGACAAGACCATCACGCATACCCGGGCCGAGGTCGGGGCAGTGCGGCGGCTTTCGGCTGCGGTGGTGGTCAACCACCGCCGCGAGTTGAAGGAGGGCAAGGCCGAGGCCACCCCGCTGCCCGAGGCCGAGATCGCGCAGCTGAACAACCTGGTGCGGCAGGCGATAGGCTTCAATGAGAAGCGCGGAGACACCGTGAATCTGGTCAATGCCGCGTTCAACGAGGTCGAGCGTGTCGAGGTGGAAGGGCCGACGCTGGTCACCGAAGTCACCCGGCGGCTGCTGGGCAACATGAACACTGTGCTGTGGACGCTTGCTGCCATCGTGGCGGCGCTGTTCGTCTACCTGATGGTCCTGCGCCCGGTGCTGCGCGACCTGGCAAGGGCAGGCGAGCGCGACCTCGCAGCGCGGGAAGCTTACGCCCAGGCGATGGCTGCCGCTGCCAGCGCCGCTGAAGCCGCTCCCGCCGGAGAGGGGGATACCGGCACCGCGCCGCCCATCCGGACCGGCGGCCGGGGGTTCGAGGCTGACCTGCAGGCGGTGAAGGATCTGGCAAAGCAGGAGCCGCAGATCGTCGCCAACGTGGTCAAGGACTGGGTCGGCCGGGAATGACTGCCGGCCGCTGCCGGGCGGCGGACGGCGCCGGAACCGGAACCGGAACCGCTGGGACAAGTATCATCACGCCATGAGCGAAGACGGTATCCGGAAAAGCGCGATCCTGCTGATGTCCATCGGCGAGGAGGAGGCGGTGGAGGTATTCAAGTACCTGTCTCCGCGCGAGGTGCAGAAGCTTGGCGCAGCGATGGCCGAGCTGCAGAACGTCGAGCGCGAGCAGGTCGAGGGCGTCCTGCGCGACTTCCGCGAGCAGGCTGGCGTGAAGACCACGATCGGACTGAATTCGGACAACTACATCCGCTCCGTGCTGACCAAGGCGCTCGGTACCGAACGGGCCTCGGGTGTGATCGACCGCATCCTGCGCGGCAACGATACCGGCGGCATCGAGGCGCTGAAGTGGATGGATAGTGCGTCCATTGCCGAGCTGATCAAGAACGAGCATCCGCAGGTCATCGCGACCATCCTCGTCCATCTCGAGCGCGACCAGGCGGCCGACGTGCTGACCCATTTCGTCGAGCGGCTGCGCAACGACGTGATGCTGCGAATCGCGGCGCTCGAGGGGATACAGCCATCCGCGCTCAGCGAACTGAACGAGGTACTGATCGAGTTGCTGCAGGGTGCCGGCAAGCTCTCGAAGAGCGCCATGGGTGGCGCCACGGTGGCGGCCGAGATCCTGAACAACCTGGGTACTTCGCTCGAGGCCTCGGTGATAGCTTCCCTGCGCGAGCATGACGCCGAACTCGCACAGCAGATCGAGGACCAGATGTTCGTGTTCGAGAACCTGAACGACCTCGACGACCGCGGTATCCAGCTGCTGCTGCGCGAGGTCCAGTCCGAGTCGCTGATCATCGCGCTCAAGGGCACGTCGAACGAACTGCGCGAGAAGATCTTCAAGAACATGTCGTCGCGTGCCGCCGAGATGCTGCGCGACGATTTCGAATCGAAAGGCCCTGTGAAGCTGTCCGATGTCGAGGCCGAGCAGCGCGAGATTCTCAAGATCGTGCGCCGGCTCGCCGACGAAGGGCAGATCGCGCTTGGCGGCAAGGGCGAAGAGGGTTTGGTCGGCTGACGCCGGCCGGGCGCCATGGCACGGACCATCATCCGCAAGTCCGGCGCGTCCCCTGCGTCCGGCATGCAGCCCGGCGAGCAGGTTCCCGTGGTCGCCTGGCGCATGGACGTACTTGCCCCGGGGAATGACAGCTCGCCGCAGGACGTGCCGCCACCGCCGGTGAGGCCGCCGGAGGAAGAGCTCGCACGCATCCGCGAGGAGGCGCGTGCCGAGGCGTATGCCGCCGGGTTCGCCAGCGGCCTCGCCACCGGCACGCGCGAGCTCGCGGAGCTGACCCAACTGCTCGGCCGGATGCGCGAGGTGATGGAGGACCATGAGCAGATGCTGGCCAACGATGTGATGGGGCTGGCGGTCGAACTCTCGCGGCAGATCATGCGCCACGCGCTGCACGTGTATCCGGAAGTGGTGCTGCCGGTGGTCCGGGAGGCGATCGCCAGCCTGCCCCAGGGCAGCCAGCACCCGCGGTTGATCCTGCATCCGCAGGATGCGGCGCTCGTGCGGTCGGTGCTCGATGTCAACCAGATCACGCCTGCGCCGTGGCGTATCGTCGAGGATGCGCGGCTCGAGCGCGGAGGCTGTCGGATCGAGACAGCCGCGAGCGAACTCGACGCGAGCGTCGGATCGCGCTGGAAAGCGGTGGTTGCATCGCTCGGACGAGAGGACCGCTGGGTGGAACTCGACCCAGCGCAGCGCCCCGAGCGCGCGTCGGGCGCATCGGGCGAGCCAGCTGCCGGTGCTGCGGCAGACCCGAGCCAGCCTCGCGAGGCGCGATGAGCGGCGCCCGCGTTCCGGCGCGGCCGGCGTGGCCGGCGGGACACGCATCCGAACGCTGGACCCGCCTGTTCGAACACTGCGGACAGGCGGTCCGGCAGGCGCAGCCCTGGGTGCTTTCGGGCCGGCTCACGCGGGTCGCCGGGCTGGTGATGGAGACGGTCGGGCTCAAGGTCCCGGTGGGCAGCAGCTGCTATGTGTATTCGCAGACCGGCATGCGGGTCGAGGCGGAGGTGGTCGGGTTTT
The DNA here is from genome assembly GCA_020248265.1 of Rhodocyclaceae bacterium. Classification (NCBI taxonomy): domain Bacteria; kingdom Pseudomonadati; phylum Pseudomonadota; class Betaproteobacteria; order Rhodocyclales; family Rhodocyclaceae; species Rhodocyclaceae bacterium. Next base: position 222,292 of record JADCHX010000010.1, on the reverse strand, counting down.
CCGGCGAACGACTGTTCCTGATGCCGTCGACCGATGTGTTCGGGCTGGAGCCAGGCGCGATCGTGATGCCGATCGACGGCGCCACCCGGCGCTTCCCGAGGCTCGGCGCCGATTTCTATCCGCGCCGGCGCGCGGCCGATCGGGCCCGGCAGGTAGCGGTCGGCGAGAAGCTGCTCGGACGAGTGGTCGACGGCAGTGGACGCCCGCTCGACGACCTCGGGCCGGTGCCGCAGGACCGGCAGTCGCCCCTGTACAGCCGGCCGGTCAATCCGCTCGACCGGACGCCGATCCGCACTGTGCTCGATACCGGCGTGCGCGCGATAAACGCTCTGCTCACGGTCGGACGCGGACAGCGGCTCGGGCTGTTCGCCGGCAGCGGCGTGGGCAAGAGTGTGTTGCTGGGCATGATGGCCCGCTACACCAATGCCGACGTGGTCGTGGTCGGCCTGATCGGCGAACGCGGACGCGAGGTGAAGGAGTTCATCGAGAACATCCTCGGGCCTGAAGGACGTGCGCGCTCGGTGGTAGTTGCAGCGCCGGCCGACACCCCGCCCCTGCTTCGCCTGCACGGCGCGGCCTACGCGACGGCGATTGCCGAGCACTTCCGCGATCAGGGCCTGCAGGTACTTCTGATCATGGATTCGCTCACCCGCTATGCGATGGCGCAGCGCGAGATCGCACTCGCGATCGGCGAGCCGCCGGCCACGCGCGGCTATCCTCCGTCCGTGTTCGCCAAGCTGCCGCAACTGGTCGAGCGGGCCGGCAACGGCCGCTCCGGCGGCGGTTCCATCACCGCCTTCTATACCGTGCTCGCCGAGGGCGACGATCAGCAGGATCCGATCGCCGATTCGGCGCGCGCGATTCTCGACGGCCATATCGTGCTGTCGCGTTCGCTGGCCGACCAGGGTCACTATCCGGCGATCGACATCGAGGCGTCGATCAGCCGGGCGATGAATGAACTGGTTTCGGTGGAGGAGTTCGCGCTGGTCCGGCGCTTCAAGTACTACTACTCGCGCTACCAGCGAAGCCGCGACCTGATCAGCGTCGGCGCATACGTGCGAGGCGGTGACCGTGAACTGGATGAGGCAGTGGCCCGCTATCCTGCACTGGAAAGCTTTCTTCAGCAGGGCCAGTACGAGCGGTCGGACTACACCCAGTCGCGTGGCGCACTGGCCGCGCTGTTCGCGTCGTGAGCGCGGGCGCGCCATGAGCCGGCGTTTTCCCCTGCAGCCGCTGGTCGATCTGTCGGCGGACCGGGTCGAGGTGGCCGAGCGCCGGTTGCAGGCACTCGATGCCGACCGGCGCCAGGCCAGGGAGAAGCTGGCGCAGGTCGAGGCCTACCGCGTGGAGTACAAGGAGCGCCTGCAGCGGGCGCTCTCGGGGGGCATGAACGTGATGCAGGTGCGCGACTGGCACGCGTTCCTGGTCCGGCTGGACGAGGCCTGCGTGCAGCAGGCCGCCGAGGTGGCCGTGCGCGAAGCCGCCTACCTGACCGGCCAGAATGACTGGCTGGAACAGCGTCGGCGGAAGAAGGCATTCGATGCGCTGGCCACCCGCCATGAACGGATGGAAGTCGCCCGCGAGGCCAGGCTGGAGCAGCGTCTGCAGGACGACCATGCCCAGACGATGCTGCGCGAGGCACGGCGAGACGAAGCGGAGCGATAGCGGACCCGCCGACCACGGCGACCGCTGTCGCGCGGAAGAAGGGATGCGAGGGGGGCAGCAGGTGGCATGCGGTTTGCAGAAGGGTTGGCACCCCGAACCTACCACCGAGGTATTTGCCGTGAATGCTGCCGTTGTAGCAGGTCCTGCCATCAGCCCCATGCAGGGTACCAACCCGGCGCAGGCTGCAGTCGACATGCCTGCGGGCGAACTCGATGTATCCCTGCCTGAAGGTGCCTTCAAGGACGTGCTCGAGAAACGACTGCAGTCCGGCAATGGGCTGATCGCCGACAAGTTCGCGCTGGCGACGGATGACCCGGAGGTCGTGTCCGATCCATCTGCTCTCCCGCAACTCATTGATTCCAATCGGTTGACCAACGAGGCGGTGGTGGCCTTCCTTGCCCTGCAACCGACTTCGAGCCTTCCCGCTGCGCCCGCCGGGGGGGGCACCGTTCCCGATCCGCTGCTGCCGGTTGCCGCTCGGGTAGCCGTCGCCGAATGGACGCCACCGAAGGGTCTCGCCGCTGCGACTGTTCCGGCCGACCGTGGGGCCGGCGAGGCCTCCGACGTATCTGCCGAACCGGATCCGCGTGCGGCAATCGGTGCCGGGACCGGCAAACCGTTGCCGCCGACGGCGGCCGGGCCTGGCGCATCCTTCCGCGGCCTCCTGGCGGAAGCCGCCGTCGCCAGCCGTCCCGTCGATGCCGGGGTAGCGCTACCGGTCGCCGTCGATACGCCACCTGCCTTGGCAGCAGGGGGGGCACCGGTATCCGGTACGGCCCAAGGCATGACCCAGCCCGCCGACGTGCGGGTTGCCAGCACCCAAGTGGCCGTACCGTTCGGTCGCCCCGAGTGGACGAACGCCATGAACGAGCGAGTCACCTGGCTCGTCGGGCAGCGGATGCAGTCGGCGGACATCCAGATCAATCCGCCGCAGTTGGGCCCGGTCGAGGTGCGGATCACGATCCAGAACGACCAGGCGAACGTCTTCTTCACCTCGCACAACGGCGCGGTGCGCGAGGCAATCCAGGCTGCGCTGCCGAGGCTGAACGAGATGCTTGCGCAGGGCGGGTTGTCCCTCGGTCAGACCTCGGTCGGTGCCGAATCCTTCGCTGGCCAGCATCAGGCGTCGCGCGATGGCAATGCCCGGCGCCAGGACCACGACCTGGCCGGCGGCCTGCTGGCGACCCAGGCCGTCGGTTCAGCCGGGCAGCCAGCGGTGACGATGTTGCGGGGGCGTGTCGGCATCGACATGTTCGTCTGATCACGATGCAGGGGGCAGTGAAAAGCCCCTTCTTCTAGAACCTTATTGCGCTCTCGTCATCCTGCACATAAACTCCGCACGCAAAGATGTTGTTTTCTAGTGAATTTTCAACTGGAATCTGCGGCAGCGGGTTTGTCCGGGGCAGGCGATGGCAAAGGCGGCGGCGAAAGCCAAGACAGGTGAAGCAGACGACACGGACGGCCCGAAGAAAGGCAAGGGAAAACTCTTGCTGATCATCTCGCTCGTCGTCCTGCTGGCGGCGGGCGGCGGGGGCGCGTGGTTCTTCCTGCAAGGCAAGAAAGGGCAAGGCGAAGAAGCTGCCGAGCCCAAGGCCAGACCCAAGGCACCGGCCGTCTTCGAGAAGCTCGATCCGTTCGTGGTCAATCTGGCTGATCGCGGCCGCTACCTGCAGGTGGCAATGGAACTCAAGGTGGCCGATGCGAAGGTCGCCGAGGATATCAAGAAGGTGCTTCCGGAGATCCGCAACGGCATCCTGATGGTGTTGTCCGGCAAGCGCGCGGAGGACGTATCCAGCGCCGAAGGGAAGCTGCGGCTGCAGCTCGAGATTCGCCGGGCAGCCAACAAGCCGCTGGGTATCGATTTCGTACTGCCCCCGCTCATGAAGACCTTCCCCGAGGGAACCGAGCAGGCGGTCATCGACGAGGCAAGGGCGGAGTTCGAGAAGGCGTCCGAGGCTGCCCGGGCTTCGCTCGCCAAGGTCGAAGGCGCCGGCGTGACCGACGTGCTGTTCACGTCCTTCGTGATCCAGTAGCCGCAGCCGGCCCTCTCCAGCCAGCCGACGTCCAGCGCAAACGATGGCAGAAGACATACTCTCCCAGGACGAAGTCGACGCGCTGCTGCGCGGCGTATCCGGCGACACGGAAGAGCGGCCGGTCGGCGATGACTCGTCGAAAGGCGTGCGGCCGTACGACATCGGCCGGCAGGAGCGCATCGTCCGCGGGCGGATGCCCACACTGGAACTCATCAACGAGCGCTTCGCCCGACTGCTGCGGATCTCGCTCTACGGTTACCTCCGGCGTTCGCCCGAGATTTCGGTCGGCCCGGTGCGGGTCATCAAGTACAGCGACTTCACCCGCAACCTGCCGGTCCCGACCAACCTGAACCTGGTGCATGCGAAGCCGCTGCGCGGCACGGCGCTGTTCGTGCTCGACCCCAACCTCGTGTTCCAGATCATCGATTGCCTGTTCGGCGGCAACGGCAAGATTCGCACGCGAGTCGAGGGGCGGGATTTCACGGCCACCGAACTGCGCATCATCCAGAACATCCTCAGGCTGTCGTTCGCCGACTTCGAGAAGTCGTGGCATTCGGTGCAACCGCTCAAGTTCGAGTATGTCCGGTCCGAGATGAACACGCAGTTCGCCAACATCGCTACCCCGACCGAGGTGGTGGTGGTCTCCACGTTCACCATAGACCTCGGGTCCGGCGGGGGCGAGTTCAACGTGTGCATGCCCTATGCTATGCTGGAACCGCTGCGCGACCTTATCTACAGTGGCATGCAGGCAGATCGCGGCGAGACGGATGCTCGCTGGGTCACGATGCTCAAGCGCCAGATCCAGGACGCGGAGGTGGACCTTGTCGCAAATCTCGGTACTGCCACGGTGACGCTGCGAGACCTGATGCAACTGGAGGTCGGGGACGTGATCGGCCTCGATATGCCGGCCTCGATCGTCGCGGATATCGATGGCATACCGGTGCTCGACTGTTCTTACGGCATCACCGAGGGCCGTTACGCGCTCAAGGTGAACCGCTTCGTCAATGCGCCGACGGTGGCGATACGCGACGGGAGTGGCGGCGGTGGCTGAACCGGGATCCGACGCGACTGGCGGTGGCGAAGACATCAGCGCCGATGACTGGGCTGCCGCGCTGGCCGAGCAGGAAACCAGTGCACCCGCGCCGGGCGACCTGGCCCAGCCAGCCGCGTTTCCTCAGCTGAAGAACGATGCGCCGGGGGGGCCTTCGGGCAACCTCGACATGATCCTCGACATCCCGGTGATGATCACCGTCGAACTGGGGCGCACGAAGATTCAGATCCGCAACCTTCTCCAGCTCGCCCAGGGTTCGGTGATCGAGCTCGACGGCATGGCGGGCGAGCCGATGACCGTGCTGGTCAATGGCTGCCTGATCGCGCAGGGCGAGGTGGTGGTGGTGAACGAGAAGTTCGGCATCCGCCTGACCGACATCATCACGCCCGAAGAGCGCCTGCGGCGACTGAACCGATGAGCCTGGCGCGCGCGCTGCTGTGCATGGCGCTCGGCCCGGCCGTCGGCATCGTGCATGCAGCAGATGCGCTGCCGCCGTCGCCGGTGACCTTCGCCGGACTGCTGCAGGTGCTGCTCGGACTCGCGCTGGTGCTCGCCGCGATCGTCGCCACCGGCTGGCTTCTGCGCCGTATCGGTCCGTCACAGAGCGCCGGCGGGTTGCTGCGCGTGGTCGGCGGCGTGATGGTCGGTCCGCGTGAGCGGCTGGTGGTGGTCGAGGTCGGCGAGCAGTGGCTGATCCTGGGTGTCGCCGCCGGCAGCGTGAACCTGCTGCAGACCGTGCCGAGGGGCACCGCAGACGCGGGGTCATCGGCGGCGGGCCAGTCGTTCGATCCGGCCTGGCTGAAGCGCCTGCTGGCTGGCGGCAGGCCCCCGCGTTGAGCGCGGTGCGCGACTGCACCCGCCGGGTGGCCCTTGCGGCGCTGGCTGCGGGGCTGGGGCTGGCGGCGATCGGTGCATCGGCGCAGGGACTGCCAGCGGTCACCTCGACGCCGGGTGCCGGCGGCGCACAGACGTATTCGCTCACCATCCAGACGCTGCTGTTCCTCACCGCGCTGACGTTCATCCCGGCCGCGGTGCTGATGATGACCGCCTTTACCCGTATCGTCATCGTGCTGTCGCTGCTGCGGCAGGCGATCGGCACGTTGCAGGCACCGCCCAACCAGGTGCTGATCGGCCTCGCGCTGTTCCTGACCTTCTTCGTGATGGCACCGGCCTTCGAGAAGGCCTACCGCGATGCATACCTGCCTTTCTCCCAGAACCAGATCGATCTGATGACCGCGGCGGAGCGTGGGGTGGCGCCGTTCCGTGACTTCATGCTGAAGCAGACGCGCGAGTCGGATCTCGCACTGTTCGTGCGCCTGTCCAACACGCCGCCGCTGCAGGGGCCGGAGGAGGTCCCGCTGAAGGTTCTGGTGCCTGCGTTCATCATCAGTGAACTGAAGACCGCGTTCCAGATCGGGTTCGTCATCTTCATCCCGTTCCTGGTGATCGACATGGTCGTGGCGAGCGTGCTGATGTCCATGGGCATGATGATGCTCTCGCCGGTGATCATCTCGCTGCCGTTCAAGCTGATGCTGTTCGTGGTGGTGGACGGCTGGAACCTGCTGATCGGCTCGCTCGTGCGCAGCTTCCAGATATGAATCCGGAAGACTTCATCTCGATCGCGCGGCAGGGCCTCGAGCTCACGATCATGCTGTCGATGCCGTTGCTGGTCGCCGCGCTGGTGACCGGCCTGCTGGTGAGCGTGTTCCAGGCCGCCACTCAGATCAACGAAATGACGCTTTCGTTCATCCCCAAGCTGCTCGTGATGTTCGCAGTCGCCGTGCTCGCGGGACCCTGGATGCTGCAGTTGCTGGCCGACTACACGCGCCGGCTGTTCGAGAGCATCCCCGGCCTGGTCGCGTAGGACCGGCGGTCCGACCGGCCCGCGCGCGATGATCGAACTGACCACGGCACAGTGGAACCTGCTCCTCGCCACGTACCTCTATCCGTTCGTGCGCGTGATGGGCTACATCTCGGCCGATCCGGTTCTCGGTAACCGGTCGGTGCCGGTCCGGCTGAAGGTCGGCCTGGCCCTCGCGATCTCGGTGGCCATCGCACCGGCCCTCCCGCCGCTGCCGCCGCTGGAGCCCGCCTCGCCGATCGGCCTTGCCATCCTCGCCCAGCAGATGCTGATCGGCGTGGCGATCGGATTCGCGGTGCGCGTGATCTTCGCCGCGGTCGAGATGGCGGGGCAGGTGATGGGATTGCAGATGGGGCTCGGTTTCGCCACCTTCTTCGATCCGCAGACCTCGGCGCAGGTGCCGGTGATCGGGCAGTACCTCGGCCTCATGTCGGTGCTCGTGTTCCTGTCCATCAACGGCCACTCGCTGGTGCTGTCCACGCTGATCGAAAGCTTCCGGATCCTGCCGATCGGTACGCTCGGCTTCGACAGCAACGGCTTCGCAGCCTATGCGCGATGGGGCGCGCAGATCTTCCTCGTCGGCTTCACGCTGGCGCTGCCGGTGATCGCGACGCTGCTGATCGCCAACTTCGGGATCGGCATCATCTCGCGTGCGGCGCCGCAGATGAACATCTTCGCCGTGGGTTTCCCGTTCATCCTGCTGGTCGGTTTCGCGTCGATCTACCTCATGATCCCGTACTTCCTGCCGATCCTGGACCGGCTGTTCTCCGCCGGCGTCGAAACACTCGTCCTGCTGCTGCGCAGCCTCGCGATTGCGCCGCCGCGCTGACCGCCGAAGGGGTGAGCGGGTCCGGGGCACAATGCCGCGCATGTAAGGTCCTGTAACGTCCGCCTGCCGGTGGCGCTGTTGGGTAGAATCGCGGTTTTCCCGCGGCGGGAGTCCGTCCATGTTTTCTGGCAGCCTGGTGGCGATCGTCACCCCGATGTTCCCCGACGGGAGCCTCGATCTCGACCGCCTGCGTGCGCTCATCGACTGGCATGTCGCGGAGGGAACGGAGGGGATCGTGATCGTCGGTACGACCGGCGAATCCCCGACCGTCGACTACGAGGAACACTGCCTGCTGATCCGGACTGCGGTCGAGCACGCCGCCGGTCGCCTGCCGATCATCGCGGGCACCGGCGCGAATTCGACCTCGGAGGCGGTCGAGCTGACGCGTTTTGCCCGCGAGGTGGGTGCTGCGGCCGGCCTGTCGGTGGTGCCCTACTACAACAAGCCGACTCAGGAAGGGCTCTATCGGCACTTCCGTACGATCGCCGAGTCCGTCGATCTGCCGCTGATGCTGTACAACGTGCCCTCGCGCACGATCTCCGACCTGTCGGTCGATACGACATTGCGGCTGGCCGAGGTCCCTGGGGTCATCGGGCTGAAGGATGCCACCGGCGACCTCTACCGCACGACCGACATCGCGCGGCGGGCACCACGCGGCTTCTGCGTGCTGAGCGGGGACGACGCGACCGCGATGGCGGCGATGTTCTGCGGCATGCACGGTGTGATCTCGGTCACGACAAACGTGGCGCCCCGCGCGATGCGGGCGCTTTGTGATGCGGCGCGGGCCGGCCGGGTGTCCGATGCGCGCGAAGTCAACGATCGCCTGCTCGGTCTGCACAGGCATCTGTTCGTCGAGGCAAACCCGATCCCCGTGAAATGGGCGCTCCAGCAGATGGGGCTTGTAGAAGCCGGCATCCGGCTGCCGCTGACCCCGTTGTCGCCCACTCATCATGAAGTCGTTCGCGGGGCGTTGCAGCAGGCAGGCGTCATCCCGGCGACCGGCAATGGAGTCCGTTCATGACGTACCGAAAGTCGAGCGTGTCCGCCGCATCCCGGGCCCGATGCTTCATGGTGCTGGCAACCGCGCTGGGGCTGGGTGGCTGCCAGACCGTATCTGGCCTGCTGGATGGCCAGAGCGGCGATTACCGTAAATCCGGCCGCCTTCCCCCGCTCGAGGTGCCGCCCGATCTCGTGCGGCCCAATGCCGATACCCGGTTCAATGTGCCTGAAGTCGGCGCCGGCGCCGCAAGCGCGACCTTTTCCGACTTCGACAAGCAGCGCAAGGGCACGCCGGCGGCAGGTTCCACGAGCGTGCTGCCGCAGGTCGAGAAGACGCGTATCGAGCGTTCCGGCAACGAGCGCTGGCTGGTCGTGCCCGACGCGCCTGAGAAAGTCTGGCCGCTGGTGCGCCAGTTCTGGCTTGAAGCGGGATTCCTGCTGGCGGTCGAGACGCCCGAGGCTGGCCTGCTCGAAACCGACTGGAGCGAGAACCGGCCGCGTGTGCCCGAAGGCGGCATTCGCGGGCTGTTCGATCGCGTGATCTCGAGCGCGCGCTCCACCAGCACGCGCGATCGATTCCGTACCCGGCTCGAGCGTGGGGCGGACGGCAGCACCGAGATCTACGTGAGCCATCGCGGCATGGAAGAAGTCCAGGTCGGCGTCAACAGCCCCGAGTTCAGGTGGCAGCAGCGGGCGAGCGACGTCGATCTCGAGGCCGAGATGCTGCGAAGGATCATGGTCCGGTTCGGCGCGCCAGAAGCCGTGGCCAAAGCCAACGTCGCGCAATCGAAGGGACCGGTCGCTGCGCGGGCACAGATCGTGAAGGGCAGCGATGGCACGGCGATCTTGTCCGTCGCCGATGATTTCGACCGGGCATGGCGCAGGGTCGGCCTGGCACTGGACCGGGTCGGCTTCACGGTCGAGGATCGCGACCGGTCGAAGGGGCTCTATTTCGTCCGTTATGCCGATACCGATGCGGCGCCCCAGAAGGAGGACTATCTGTCGAAACTCGCGTTCTGGCGCGGCGACGCGACGCCCCCCCGGAAGGCTGAACAGTTCCGTATTCTCGTCGGCAATGCCGAGGGCGGAACCACCCGTGTGCAGGTGCTCAATCGCGACGGTGCGGCCGATCGCTCCGAGACAGCTCAGCGCATCCTGACCGTACTGCTGGAGCAGTTGCGTTGATCCGGCACCGCCGGGCGGAGGCCTCGGGTACACCGGGTCGCTGAGCGGTGCGGTTCTGCTCGCTCGGCAGCGGCAGTACCGGGAATGCCTGGCTGGTCGAATCCGGCAAGACGCGCGTCCTGATCGACTGCGGCATAGGCCCCGATCGCCTCACCGCCCGGCTGCTGCGGGCGGGGATCGATGCCGCTTCGATCGACGCGATCCTGGTCACCCACGAGCATGATGACCATGTCGGCGGGGCAGCAGCCTTCTCTCGCCGCCATTCGATTCCAGTTCATGCGACATACGGAACCGTGCAAGGCTCGGGTGCTGCCCTGGCCGGTATCGACCGCCTGCTGGAACTCGAACCGTCCGGGCGCCTCTCGATCGGCGACATCGAGGTCCTGCCGGTCGCCGTGCCGCACGATGCACGGGAGCCGGTGCAGTACGTCCTGGGTGACGGCGTTGTGCGGCTGGGCGTGATCACGGATCTCGGATCGATCACACCGCATGTCATCGCTGCGTTTTCCGGGCTCGATGCGCTGGTGCTGGAAGCCAACCATGACGAAGAAATGCTGCGCCAGGGGCCGTATCCGAAGTTCCTGAAGGAGCGGGTCGGCGGTCGCTACGGGCACCTGTCCAATGCCGTGGCTGCGCGGCTGCTCGGTGCGGTCGCTGGAGACAGGCTGCAGCATGTCGTGGCTGCGCACCTGTCGCTCAAGAACAACACGGCGCTGCTTGCGCGCAGTGCTTTCGCCGCAGCCCTTGGCTGCGCTGGAGACTGGATCGCCATCGCGACCGAAGACGGACTCGACTGGCGGGAGATCACGCCGGTACGCGGGTGAGCCGTACGGGGCGCCTCAAGCGCATCGCTCCCGGCGCTCCAAAGAAAAAACCAGCCCTGCGGCTGGTTTTTTCGACGCGCCCCGATGAACGGGGTTGGCGGACATCACTTCTTCGGTGCGTCCTTGGCTGCATCTGCGCCAGGCATCGGAGCCGGGCCGGCCCCCGGTGCTGCCGACGGGGAGTCTGCTGCCGGGCCACTGGCGGCCGGTGCTGCATCGGGCGCAGGGGTCGGAGCGGGCGCCGGAGCCGGCGCGGGGGTCACGGCAGGTGCCGGTGCCGGAGCAGCCGGCTTCGGCGGCTCTTCCTTGCCGCAACCTACCAGGACGGCAGACAGGGCAACAGCGATGAGGATCGAGCTTTTCATGTTCTTCCCTTGTGAGTGGCGATAGTCGGAGTCGTTGTGTGCAGAGCGGAGTGTTCGGAGTGGGTGAGCACGCGTGCGTCGCGACAAACCGACCGGCGCGACACAGGACCTGCCGCGCGGTGACGTTCCCGATCGACCCTCGAAGGCCATCGGAAACCGATCGTTCATCCGGATGTCACTGCTGACATTCAGACAGGCCGCTTGCCGCCCGATGCTTGCTCGGTACACTCCAACCGAACGCGATAATGCTATCACAGCCGATGTGCAGGAATGCACACAGGCTGGCGGATATGCAACGGCCTTCGCAGCCTGTGGACGTGCGTGCCTCAGAGGCCGAGCACGGTCGAAGCGACCGCAGGGACCGATGCATCATGGATCTGAGCGAGCCGTTCATGCAACGGTTGTACCGCGATCGGATCGTCCATGATCAGTACTGAGCGGGAGGACGCGTGGTGCGGCCGGCGCAGTGCGTGCTGTCCGTCCACCACCAGCAGTGGATCGGCTGCCGAGCGCGCTGCCTCCGTCGTCTGCCAGATCGCCATCGCATCGCTGAAGCGGCGCATCAGGGTGCACAGGCGGGGGCAGTTCGCGGGTACCGTCCCTGCATCGTGCAGCAGGATGCGCAATCGCGCATTACGGTTGCCGGCGAGGAACCGGTCGAGCAATTCGATGCGTTGCGGACGGTCGAACGGACGACGCAGCGACACATCGAAAAGCCACACCTCGCGTTGTGCCCGGCCGAGCAGCCGGTCGAACGCCGCGTCGTAGTCGGCGAGCGTGTCGAGCCGCTGGTAGGACGGAGGCGGTGTGTCGGCGCCTGGCAACGGGTCGTTCATCGCAACACAATGTAGCCGGAGCAGTACCAGTCGTAAAGGGCCTCGATCCATGCAGCGTCTGTGCGCGCCGCGGGGTCGAGTTCGCGCCGGTCGGCGAGCTGCGCCGCGCTGCGCATGGCACGTGCCGGCAGCGGCCGTGATTCGCCGTTCATGTACACGCAATGGCCCCGATGGAGCATTGCAGTGGCGGGCACCAGCACGATGCGCTGCCGCTGCAGTCGTGCTGCGAATGCCTCGATCGACCGCGGCTGTGAGGGTGCCCGGAACCGTACATGGGGCTTCGGCTCGGTAAGGTACTCGCCGAGGAAGGTTTCGAACATCGCTTCGTCGAAGGCCGCGCTGCCGAGCAGGTCGCGGGCGCGCTGCACGAACTGGTCGGACAGCCAAGCGGCAGACCGCTGCACCCGCAGGTCGGGGTCTGCATAACGTTCATCGCGATCGAAGCGGTCCTCGACGAAAGACAGCCAGCCCTGCAGCAGCTCGCCCGCAGAGGGGGCGCGAAAGCCTATCGACCAGGTCGCGCATGCATCCAGCGCGACGCCATCGTGGGCAACACCGGGGGGCAGGTAGAGGAAGTCGCCGGGCTCGAGCAGGAATTCATCCTCAGCCTCGAAGTGCGCGAGCTGTTTCAGCGGCGCATCCTCTACCGGCGTTTCGTCGAACGTGCGAGCGATGCGCCACAGCCGACGGCCGCGCGCCTGTAACAGGAACACATCGTAGGAATCGACGTGCGGCCCCACGCCACCGCCGGGCGAGGCGTCGCTGACCATCAGGTCGTCGCGGCGCGCGAGCGGAATGAAGCCGAATGCGTCCAGCACCGGCATGACCCCGGGCACATGCAGGTTGACACCCTGCACCAGGATGGTCGCATCCGGCCGGTCGAGGCGGGCCAGTTGCCGGTGGCCAAGGGGGCCGTGGTCGACCCGGTAGCGGTCGCCGCCGCGCGCGGGCCCATGCGACACCAGCCGCGACTCGACGTCGTCGCGGCGTGCCAGCGCGGCGAGCCGGTTTCTCGGCAGCACGTCGCGCAACCCGGGAAACGCCCCGCGCACCAGCAGCGGTTCCTTCTGCCAGTGGCGTTGCAGGAACCGCGCGGCATCGAGGCCGCGCGGCCAGTGCAGCATGAGCGCGGTGTCAGTCATCTTCGTTCCTTGATCGAATGTCCGGGCGGGACGCTACAATGGGCCGCAATGCCCGCACGAGACCGATGAGGATCCGTTTCGCGATGTTGCAGCCCGGTGACCGCGCCCCGCCGTTCGAGCTTCCAGATGCCGACCTCGAGGTCGTCGCGCTCGAACAGTTCATCGGCCGTTGCGCGGTCGTACTGTACTTCTACCCGAAGGATGACACACCCGGCTGCACGATCGAAGCGGTCGAGTTCAGCGAACGGCTCGATGAATTCCAGCAGGCGGGGGCGACGGTGCTCGGCGTCAGTCGCGATGATGTCGACAGCCATGGCTGCTTCCGCGACCGTCATGGCCTGGCCGTCCGGCTGCTGTCCGATGTCGACCTCGATGCAGCGCGCGCCTACGGTGTGACCCAGGAGAAGCCGGTGGCAACCCTGGATGGCGTCGTGCGCACGCGCACGGCAGTGCAGCGTTCGAGCTTCCTCATCGACCGGACGGGCATCGTGCGTATCGCCATGTACGGCGTGGGGGCCCGCGGGCACGCTGCCGACATGCTCGACCGGGTCAGGCAACTGCTGCAGCTGCGCTGAACCCGCCGCGCCTGCAGACGCGCTGCGCTCGTACTATGCTCGGCGCCTGTCGAATCGCCGCCCAACCACCGGACTCCTTTCCATGCAGATCGCAAAGAACACTGTCGTCTCCCTCCGTTACCGCCTGTTCGACGCTGCGGATGCACTGCTCGAGGATGCGCAGCAGATCGACTACCTGCATGGTGGCTTCCAGCAGATCTTCGAGGATGTCGAGGCTGCGCTGGAGGGCAAGGGCGTGGGCGATGCCGTACTGGTCGACCTTCCGGCCGATCGTGCGTTCGGCGCGGTCGACCCCGGGCTCACGCGCAGCGAGCCGCGTGATCGTTTCCCGCCGGAGGTGAAGGTGGGCATGCAGTTCGAGGGTGCCGCTCCCGATGGCCACCACAGCGCGATCTACCGCGTCATATCGGTCGATGCCGACACGGTAGCCGTCGACGGCAACCACCCGCTCGCGGGCCGGGCGTTGCGCTTCGACTGCACCGTACTTGCCGTGCGCAAGGCCAGCCGCGAAGAGATGACGCACGGCCATGCGCATGGAGCGCACGGGCACGACCACGGCCACTGATCCCGGGCGGCTGGTACCCGGCGGTCCGATCCTCGCCCCGCTCCGGGGCTTCTGCGCGGCTCTCGCGGCGGGGCGCCGTCAACGACGAAGCGGCGCTGCCAGCTCCACCAGCCGGTAAGCGAGGTCGAGAGCCTCCCTGGGGCTGAGGCGATCGGGATCGATCGCGCTCAATGCCTCGAGAAGGGCCAGCGGTACCGGTTCGCAGGCGGGCGGCGCCGCAGCCGGAACCGGCACGGCTGCACCGGCCCGGTGGAGCTGTGCCAGCGGACGGAACAGATCCGGCGTCTCGCCAGCCCCCACCGACTGCTGTTCCAGTTCATGCAGCCGCGCGCGTGCCGCACGCATCACCGGCGCGGGCAGGCCGGCCAGCTGGGCCACCTGCAGCCCGTAGCTGCGGCTGGCCGGCCCTTCGTTCAGTGCATGCAGGAAAACGATGCGCTCGGCATGTTCGACCGCATCGAGATGCACGTTCGCGATGACCGGCAGTTCTTCCGCGAGCCGGGTCAGTTCGAAGTAGTGGGTCGAGAACAGCGTGAAGCTGCCGACCTCGCGTGCGAGATGCCGGGCGATCGCCCAGGCCAGCGCCAGCCCGTCGAAGGTCGAGGTGCCTCGGCCGATCTCGTCCATCAGCACCAGGCTCGCCGCGGTCGCGTTGTGCAGGATGTTCGACGCTTCGGTCATCTCGACCATGAAGGTCGAGCGGCCTCCCGCGAGGTCGTCCGCCGCGCCGATGCGCGTAAAGATCTGGTCGATAGGGCCGATGCGCGCACCGCTGGCCGGCACGAAGGAGCCGACGTGGGCGAGGAGCACGATCAGCGCGACCTGGCGCATGTAGGTCGACTTGCCGCCCATGTTCGGCCCCGTGATCAGCAGCAGGCGGCGTGCCGGGTCCAGCCGGCAGTCGTTGGCGACGAAGCCGTCCACGCCCTGCTCGACGATCGGGTGCCGGCCGGCACTGATCTCGACCACCGGGTCGTCGGTGAACTGCGGCGCGCACCAGTCGAGCGTGCGTGCACGCTCCGCGAACGCCGACACCACGTCGAGTTCCGCGACTGTGGCGGCCACTACCTGCAGCACCGGCACCGACGGTGCGAGTGCGACGAGCAGTGCCTCGAACAACAGGCGTTCGCGTGCTGCCGCACGCTCGTTGGCCGAAAGGTAACGGTCCTCGAAGGCCTTCAGTTCCGGCGTGATGTAGCGCTCGGCGTTCCTGGTTGTCTGCCGGCGCCGGTAGTCTTCGGGGACCCGTGATGACTGCGCCTGGCTGACCTCGATGAAGAACCCGTGCACCCGGTTGAACTCCACGCGAAGGGTGGCTATGCCGGTGCGGGCGCGCTCGCGTGCCTCGAGCTCGAGCAGGTAGCGGTCGGCGCCAGTCTGCAGCTCGCGAAGTTCATCGAGCTCGGCATCGAAGCCCGGTGCAATCACGCCGCCGTCGCGCAGTTGTGCCTTCGGCTCTGCCGCCAGCCGTTCGTGCAGGATCTGCGCGGGCTGCCCGGGAACTGCCAACGCGTCGGCCAGGTGGCACAGCCGCGGCGCACCGCAGCCTGCCAGCCCGGCGGCCAGTTCCGGCAGCAGCGCCAGGCTGTCGCGCAGCGCAGCGAGCTCCTTCGGGCGCACGTTGGCGAGCGCGATGCGTGCCGCGATGCGCTCCACGTCGGCGAACCGGGCAAGGCAGTCGCGCAGTGCCGGCGTGCGGTCGGCCAGCTCGGCCACTGCCGCGTGCCGGTGTGCGAGGCAAGCGCGGTCGCGCAGCGGCGCATGCAGCCATCGGCGCAGGAGGCGGCTGCCCATCGCCGTTCGGGTGGTGTCGAGCAGCGAGAGCAGCGTCGGCGCAGGCTCGCCGCGCAGGGTCTCGGTGATCTCGAGGTTGCGGCGCGTCGCCGGATCGATGCGCACCAGGTCCGAGGGGGCCTCCACCCGCAATTGCTGCAGGTGGGCCAGTGTCGCGTCCTGCGTGGCCCGGGCATAGCGCAGCAGTGCCCCGCTCGCGCCGAGGGCCACGGTCAGCCGCTCGGCACCGAAGCCGGACAGATCGCGTACCCCGAACTGTTCGCACAGCGCGCGGCGTGCGGTATCGGCATCGAAGTGCCACGGCGGCAGCCGCCGCAGCGCCACCGGAGAGCTGGCGCTGCCCTGGAGCGCTTCGGCGAGCGGCGCGGGGAGATCGTCCGCGACCAGGAGTTCTGCCGGCCGCAGCCGTTCCATTTCGGCCTGCGCGCCGGCGGCCGGCAGTTCGGTGACCGTGAAGCGGCCGGCGGCCAGGTCGAGGCTGGCGATACCCGCCAGCGGGCCGGCGATCCACAGCGCGGCGAGCAGGGCTTCGCGCCGGTCCTCGAGCAGTGAGCTGTCAGTGAGCGTGCCCGGCGTGACGATGCGGGTCACCCTGCGTTCGACCGGACCCTTGGCTGTCGCCGGATCGCCGATCTGTTCGCAGATCGCCACCGACTCGCCGAGCTTCATCAGCCGGGCGAGATACTGGTCGGCGGCATGGAAGGGAACCCCGGCCATCGGGATCGGTTCGCCGGCGGACGCACCGCGGCGCGTCAGTGTGATGTCGAGCAGCCGCGCTGCCTTGCGCGCGTCGTCGAAGAACAACTCGTAGAAGTCGCCCATCCGATAGAACAGCAGCACGTCCGGATGGCCAGCCTTGATGCGCAGGTACTGCTGCATCATCGGCGTATGCGGCGATTTCGCCGATTCGCCCGACGCGGCGTCTTTGCCGGGTTTCAAGCTGCAAGCCCCTGGATCGGTGATGGAAACGGCTTGCAGGGGCTGCTGGATGGTTTTTGTCTGTCGTTCACTATTCGCTCAGGATAGTCGAAGCCAGCCGGGAAGATAGCGCGCAATCGGGAGGCTATCGACTTCAGGCAATCGAATCGCTCTGTTCTCGCGCCGACACCGGGGCGCGGAAGTGCACCGTCCATGCGGCAGCATCGTCGGCTCAGATCTCACTCGACGGCCGTTTGCCGACTTCGTTCATTCCCACTTAACTTTCCGGCAGATGGCGTCGATACCATCGAGGCGACTCGTTCGATAAAGAGCAGGCGCGTATATACTGAAGCTATCCGATCCTCTCAAAAGCGACCCCGACATAATGCCAAAACTGAGCCTTGCCACTGTGCAAAAGCGCATTGCCGCGCTGCAAAAAACAGCAGAAATCCTGAAGAAAAAAGACAAGCAGCCTGCGATAAAGGCCATTCTGGCGATGATGGCCAAACATGACGTGAGTATCGGCGAGTTGCGTGCCGCACTCGAAGGTGGTGCAGCCCGGAAGACACGCTCTAAGACGCCAGTCGCTGCAAAGTTCAAGGATCCGCAAACCGGAAAAACCTGGTCCGGGCGCGGCAGGACGCCGGTGTGGCTGAGCGAGGCGGAAGCGGCGGGCAGGCAGCGCCAGGATTTCCTGATCAAGTAGCACTCGCAGGCAGCCGTTGCACGGGCGACCGGATTCATCGATCCGGCGGCGCGCGCGGGTTCGACCAGTTCCTGCCACGTTGCACTGCTGCGGCCAACGGCGCGGCTCAAGGTGCGCGCCGGACTGCCGATAAGGGTCCTGGGTGTCGACATCCTGACAGGCGGATGTCTGTTCGCCACCCAGGAACCCGGTGACCGCGCCACGGCCGCCGGCACGCGAGTCGGGCGCGATCGGCTCGTCGATCTGCAGCCCGATCGGCGTCTCGGTGGCGCCAGGCCGTCACTGCCGGCACCCGGCCGGCCAGAGAAAGCAGAGGCTGCGATGCGCAACTACCCGCCCGTCATCGACGAAGAGACACAGGTACCGGACGGCCGCTTCATCTACAGCCGCACCGACGTCGACGGTACCATCGTCGCCGCGAACGACCTGTTCGTGGAACTGTCCGGCTTCAGCCGCGAGGAACTGGTCGGCCAGCCGCACAACGTGGTGCGCCACCCGGACATGCCGAAGGAAGCGTTCCGCGACCTCTGGCGCAACCTCAAGGCGGGCGATCCCTGGTCCGGATACATCAAGAACCGGCGCAAGGATGGCGGGTACTACTGGGTCCATGCATTCACCTCGCCGCTGCGCGAGAACGGCAAGGTCGTCGGCTACGAGTCGGTGCGGCGCAAGGCGCCACCGGAAATCCTGCGCCATGTCGCTGGCGCCTACCGGCGGCTCGACCAGGGCGCGCCGCTGGCCATCGAGCAGGGCCGCATCGTGCGGAAGGGGCTGTGGGGCGCGATCGGCGGCATGGGGCTCGGTACGCGCCTGCGCTGCGCGATCGGTGCCGGGGTGCTGGTGACGCTGTTCCTGTTCGTGCGCAGCCTCGTTGCCCTGTCCGCGCTCGATGGCGGCCTGCCGGTCGGGCTGACGGTGGAACTGTCGGTGGCCTTCGCCGCCGCGCTGGTGCTGTCCGGCTACCTCGGGTTCGGCGTGGTGGGCTGCCTGCTGAGGGATCTCGGGAGCCTGCGCGACGCGATGAGTGCCACCCAGCGTGACGGCGACCTGCGCCGGGTGGTACGCCTGGAGCGCCGCGACGAACTGGGCCGCATGGCCGACGCGTACAACGCCATGCTGGCAAACCTGCAGGCGATACTCATCAATGTACAGCAGGCGGCGCGCGACACCGGCATGCAATCGCGGTCGGTCGCCGGAGCCAGCGACAGCGTCGCCCGCGAGGCGAGCGTGGTGAGCGACGCCGCCGCCTCCACCGCTGCGGCCGTGGAGCAGGTTACAGTGGCGATCGGTGAGGTCGCGGGCAACGTCGAAAAGGCAACGCAGGCGGCGCGTGCCAGTGCAAGCGATGCAGAGCACGGCATCGACATGTCGCACCGTGCCGCAGAAGACACACGGGCACTGGCCGATACGGTAACGAGCACGGCCGTGACCGTGCAGCGGCTGTCAGCCTCGGCTGCCGAGATCGGCAAGATCGTCGCGGTCATCTCCGGCATTGCCAGCCAGACCAACCTGCTCGCCTTGAACGCGGCGATCGAGGCGGCGCGGGCAGGTGAGCAGGGGCGTGGCTTCGCAGTCGTGGCGGACGAAGTGCGCAAGCTTTCCGAACGCACCAACCAGTCTACGGCCGAGATCGTCGGCATCATCGCCGCGCTGAACAGCGAAACCAGGGCTGCCCTCGAGGGCATCAAGGCCGGCGATGCGCAGGTCCATGTCAGCGTCGAGCGAGTGGTCGCGACCGGGCAGGCCCTGGAAGGCATCAAGGCTTCGACGGCGGCCAGCCTCGGGCTGATCGGCGGGATCGAACTGGCGACCCGCGAGCAGTCGAGCGCGGCCGACGACATCGCGCGAAATGTCGAACAGATCGCGCTGATGTCCGAGAACAGTGCGTCTGCGGTACGCGGCATCGCCGACGCGTCGCAGGCGCTTGCGGCGGTGGCTGCAGGACTGAACGAAACGCTTGCGCGGGTCCAGGTCTGAGGGGGCGTTGCCAGGCCGTCCGGCGTCAGGCGTCCGGCGCGGGGGTGGCTGGTTGCGACGCTTCTGCTTCGCCCGCACGGACCGGGCGATAGCGCGCTGGCAGGTGGGGCGCGAGCGTGGTCAGCAGTTGCCCGAACACCTTCGGCGTACCGGCGATGACGGCGCCGGACTCGAGGTAGCCCGGTTCGCCGCGCGCGTCGCCGATCAGTCCACCGGATTCGGACACCATCAGCGCACCGGCGGCGATGTCCCACGGCGACAGGCCGAATTCCCAGAACCCATCGAAGCGGCCCGCAGCCACGTACGCAAGGTCGAGCGACGCGGCGCCGGCGCGGCGGATGCCTGCACACCTGGGCATCACTGCCTTCAGCATGCCGAGATAGCTGTCGAAGTCGGACAGCTCGCGGAACGGGAAGCCGGTGCCGATCAGCGCGTCGGCCATCTGCGTGCGCCGGCTGACCCGAATGCGCCGGTCGTTGAGGAAGGCACCGGCGCCGCGCGACGCGGTGAACAGCTCGTTGCGTACCGGGTCGTAGATCACCCCGTGCGTCAGCACCCCTTTGTGGCGCAGCGCGATCGAGACCGCATAGTGCGGCATGCCGTGCAGGAAATTGGTGGTACCGTCGAGCGGATCGATCACCCACTCGTACTCGCCGTGTCCCGAACTTCCGCTCTCTTCCGCCAGGATCGCATGGTCCGGGTAGGCCTTGCCGATCACGTCGATGATCGCGGCTTCGGCATCGCGGTCGACTTCGGATACGAAGTCGTTCGGCGATTTGCTGCGCACGGTCAGCACATCGAGGTTCTGGGAGGCACGATTGATGATCGCACCGGCACGGCGGGCGGCCTTGACCGCAGTATTGAGCATCGGGTGCAGCATGGTGGCCTTTCGGTGCGCACTGGCCGCGGAGTCCGCGGATCCGGGGTGCTGGCGGGTTGCGCCGGGCATGGTGACGAAGGCGGCGGAGTCTAGCACCCTTGGCGACCGATCCCTCCCTGCCGCCCCTGGAGCGCCTGTCGCGGGTGCGCGTGGTGCTGCATTCTCCCCGTCATCCGGGCAACATCGGCGCCGCGGCCCGGGCGATGAAGACGATGGGTCTGTCCCGCCTTTGCCTGGTCACGCCCGAGCGGTTTCCCGACGACGAAGCCTACCGGCGCGCCTCCGGTGCCCGTGACCTGATAGACGCGATCGGCCTGCATCCGGACCTCGACTCTGCGGTGGCCGGCTGCGTGGCCGCGGTCGCGGTCGCGGCGCGTCCGCGCGACCATGCGCCGGTGTCGATGCCGCCGCGCATGCTGATGCCACGGCTGCTCGACCTTGCCGCCCATGGCGAGGTGGCGCTGGTATTCGGCAACGAGACCAACGGTCTTGCGCGGGTCGACGTGAACCGCTGCGACTTCCTCGTGCGCATTCCGACCGGCGGCGAGTACGGGTCGCTGAACCTGGGCGCGGCGGTGCAGGTGCTCTGCTACGAGCTGCGCATGGCGGCCCTCGCGGCGGCGGGCGAGGATGGCGCGCGCCCGGACGACGGCCTCGACTCGCCGCTGGCCACGCATGAGCAGGTGGTCCAGTTGCTGGACCATGCCGAGCGCACGCTGGTCGCGCTCGACTTCCTGGTGCCGGGCCGGCCGAGCCGCCTGATGGAGCGCATCGCCCGGCTGGCGCGCAAGGCCCGGCTGGAGCAGGAGGAAGTGAACATCCTGCGCGGGGTACTTGCCGCGGCCGAGGCGGCGCGCGCTGCCGCTGGCGACAGGCCGTCCCGATAGACCGCCAGCGGCGCGCTGTGCGGCGACTGGCCGGGGCAGAGGCCTGAACGCGGACAGGCCGCCTATAGTTGACCAAATTGATCGGGTTTAAGTACCATTACCCGGTGGTCAACACTGTTCCCGATGGCGGAGGCCGGCATGCGATTGACGACTAAAGGACGGTTCGCAGTGACTGCGATGATAGATCTCGGGCTGCGCTATGGCGGCCAGCCGGTCACGCTCGCCGAGATCAGCAATCGCCAGCGGATCTCGCTGTCCTACCTCGAGCAATTGTTCGGCAAGCTTCGGCGCCACCAGCTCGTCGACAGCGTGCGCGGGCCGGGCGGTGGCTACAAGCTGACCCGCTCGCTCGACGAGATGTCGGTCGCCGACATCATCCTCGCCGTAGACGAGCCGATCGACGCCACCCAGTGCGGCGGCCGCGAGAACTGCCACGACGAGCAGAAGTGCCTGACCCACGATCTCTGGGCCAGCCTGAACTCGCACATCTTCGACTATCTGCGCGCCATCAGCCTGAAGCAGCTCGTGGATTCGCAGCGCGAACGTGCCAACGACACCCACGTGATCAAGTTGCGCGAGCGGCGCGAGTCGCTGGCGCGCGACCTCGGAGCGGTGGTCGGGTTGTCGTGAGCGCACCGGTCTACCTCGATCACAACGCGACCACGCCGATCGACGAATCGGTGCTGGAGGCGATGCTGCCGTTCCTGCGCCGGCAGCACGGCAATGCATCGAGCCGCCACGAGATGGGGACGGTCGCCCGGCGTGCCGTCGATCGCGCACGCGAGCAGGTCGCCGCCGCGGTCGGTGCGCGCCCGTCGCAGGTCGTGTTCACCAGCGGTGGCACCGAGGCCAACAACCTGTTCATCAAGGGCGCTGCTGCCATGCTCCAGCCGCAGCAGATCGTGGTGAGCGCGATCGAACATCCGTGCGTTGCGATGCCGGCCAGGGACCTCGTCCGTGCCGGATGGACGCTGCACCGCCTGGCCGTGGATGCCGCCGGAGTCGCGGATCTCGACGACCTGGACGCCGCGTTGCGCCTGCCGACCGGCATCGTGTCCACGATGCTCGCGAACAACGAGACCGGCGTGCTGCAACCAGTCGCCGCGATCGCCATGCGTGCGCGCGCAGCCCGGGCCTGGATGCACAGCGATGCCGTGCAGGCGCTGGGCAAGGTGCCGGTCGACTTCGAGGCGCTCGGCGTGCATGGTCTTACCGTGTCGGCGCACAAGCTGCGCGGGCCCAAGGGTGCCGGCGCGCTGGTCCTCGACAAGCGCATCGAGCTCAAGCCGCTGCTGCATGGCGGGGGGCACGAGTCGGGCATGCGTTCCGGCACCGAGAACGTCCCGGCGATCGTCGGTTTCGGCGTCTCGTGCGACCTTGCAGTTGCGCGTCTGGCAGCCTTCGAGGCCCACTGCACGGCCCTGCGCGACGAACTGGATGCGCGGCTCCTGGCCGCCGGTGCGACGGTGTTCGGACGTTCGGCACCGCGGGTGCCGAACACGACCTGTTTCGCGATCGATGGCATCGACGGCGAGACGCTGGTGATCGAGCTCGACCGGCTCGGTTTCTGCGTGGCCAGCGGATCGGCCTGCTCGAGCAGGAGTACCGAACCGTCCGCGACGCTGCTGGCGATGGGCGTATCCCCGGATCTTGCGCGCGGCGCGGTACGGGTCAGCCTCGGACCGGATAACGACGCGCAGCAGATGCACGATTTCGCGGCGGCCGTGGCGGCGACGGCAGACCGGCTGCGGCGCCTCACGGCCATGGCCGTCTGAGCGCGGTGCCGGCAGACAACGAAAGACGAAGGAGAGCGAGATGGCAATCACCCTGACCGAGAACGCGGCGAAGCACATCCGCCGGCAGGTCGAGAAGGCGGGCGGCATCGGCCTCAGGCTGGGCGTGAAGAAGGTCGGCTGTTCCGGCCTCGCGTACACGTTCGACATCGCCAGCGAAGTCGGTCCCGATGACGAACGCTTCGTGTCGCACGAGGCGCAGGTGCTGGTCGAGCGGAAGAACCTGCCGTTCCTCGATGGCACCTCGGTCGATTTCGTGCGCAAGGGGCTGAACGAGAGCTTCCGCTTCGAGAACCCGAACGCCAAGAGCGAATGCGGGTGTGGCGAGTCGTTCAACGTCTGAGGGGCCCAGGCCCGGCTCGGTCCCGCACGGACACGCCGGGTATTCTTGATCGAATTGGTCAACAATAAGATAATCCTGACTGTTCCACTAGGGAATAGCCGCAGGACGGTGGTCACGACCCAGGGTCGTATGGCCGTCCGGTAACCGACGACCGCGGAGCATCCATGAGCGCAGTCCTTCAGCAACTCGTCAGCCAGCCGTACAAGCACGGCTTCGTCACCGACATCGAATCGGAGACCGCGCCGCGCGGCCTGTCAGAAGACGTCATTCGCATGATCTCGGCGAGGAAGGGCGAGCCCGACTGGCTGCTGCAGTTCCGGCTCGAGGCGTACCGGCACTGGCTGACGATGACCGAGCCGACCTGGCAGAACGTGTCGCATCCGCCGATCGACTACCAGGACATCATCTACTACTCGGCACCGAAGCCCAAGAAGAAGCTGGCCTCGATGGACGAGGTCGACCCCGAACTGCTGAAGACGTTCGAGAAGCTGGGCGTGCCGATGAACGAGCGCGCGGCGCTCGCCGGCGTGGCGGTCGACGTGATCTTCGACTCGGTCTCGGTGGCCACCACCTACAAGGCGAAGCTGGCCGAAGTCGGCATCATCTTCTGCTCGATCTCGGAGGCGGTGCGCGACCATCCGGAACTGGTACGCAGGTACATGGGTAGCGTGGTGCCCACGTCCGACAATTTCTATGCGGCGCTCAATTCGGCGGTGTTCACCGACGGCTCCTTCGTGTTCATCCCGAAGGGCGTGAAGTGCCCGATGGACCTGTCGACCTATTTCCGGATCAATACCCAGGATTCCGGCCAGTTCGAGCGCACGCTCATCGTCGCCGAGGCGGGTGCCTCGGTCAGCTACCTCGAGGGCTGCACCGCGCCGAAGTTCGATACCAACCAGCTGCATGCGGCGGTGGTCGAACTGGTCGCGCTGGACGACGCCGACATCAAGTATTCCACCGTGCAGAACTGGTATGCGGGCGACGAGAACGGCGTCGGCGGCATCTACAATTTCGTCACCAAGCGCGGGCTGTGCCAGGGCCGCAACTCCAAGATATCCTGGACGCAGGTCGAGACGGGCTCGGCGATCACCTGGAAGTATCCCAGTTGCGTGCTGCTCGGCGAGGGCTCGTCGGGCGAGTTCTACTCGGTCGCGCTGACCAACCACATGCAGCAGGCCGACACCGGCACCAAGATGATCCATGTCGGGAAGAACACCCGCAGCAAGATCGTCTCCAAGGGCATCTCGGCGGGCCGATCGAGCAACAGCTACCGCGGGCTGGTGAAGATCGGCGCCTCGGCCGACGGTGCACGCAACTATTCCCAGTGCGATTCGATGCTGATCGGCGACCGCTGCTCGGCCAACACGTTCCCGTACCTGACCGTGCAGAACCCGGCCAGCATCGTCGAGCACGAGGCCACGACCTCGAAGATCGGCGAGGAACAACTCTTCTATTTTGCCCAGCGCGGGGTCGATGCCGAGCAGGCGATCTCGATGATCATCAACGGCTTCTGCCGCGACGTGTTCATCCACCTGCCGATGGAATTCGCCGTCGAGGCGACCAAGCTGCTGGGCCTCAAGCTCGAAGGATCCGTAGGATGATCGACGCCAACGCAGCGACGCTGCTCGAAGTCCGCAACCTCCATGCAACGGTCAACGGCGTGCCGATCCTCAAGGGGCTCGACCTGACCGTGCGGGCCGGCGAAGTGCACGCGATCATGGGCCCGAACGGCTCCGGCAAGAGCACCTTCTCCAAGGTGCTGGCTGGCCACCCCGCGTACGAAGTCACCGGCGGCGAGGTGTTGTTCGAGGGGCGCAACCTGTTCGACCTGTCGGCCGACGCGCGCGCGCGGGCCGGCGTGTTCCTCGCATTCCAGTACCCCGTCGAGATTCCCGGCGTGACCAACAGCGCGTTCCTGCGCCTGGCCTACAACGCGAAGGCGATCGAGGAAGGGCGCGACGAACTCGATCCGCTCGAGTTCGACGACCTGGTGCGCGAGAAGGCGAAGCTCGTCGAGATGGACCCGAGCTTCCTCGACCGCAGCGTGAACGACGGCTTCTCCGGCGGCGAGAAGAAGCGCAACGAGATCCTGCAGATGGCGATCCTCGAACCGAAGCTCGCCATCCTCGACGAGACCGATTCCGGCCTCGACATCGATGCGCTGCGCATCGTCGCTGGTGGCGTGAACGCACTGGCCAGCCCGGCGCGTGCGATCGTGATGATCACGCACTACCAGCGGCTGCTGAACTACATCGTGCCCGACCACGTACACGTGATGGCGGACGGTCGGATCCTGAAGAGCGGCGACCGCTCGCTCGCGCTGGAGCTCGAGAGCCGCGGCTACGACTGGGTGACCGGCGCGCGGCAGGCGGCCTGATCGTGGCCGCGATGACCGATCCCGATATCCCGTTCCCGTCGCTGGGTACCTGCGCGCTGCCGCCGGTGCCGGGCGCGGGCGATGGCGACTGGCTCGCCGGAGTCGTGGCGGCGGCACGGGCTGCCGCCGGCCGCCTGCCGGTACCTACGCCGCGTGACGAGGCGTGGCGCTTCACCGATATCGCGCAACTCTCGCGTCAGTCCTACAGGGTCGATGCCGATGCGGCCGTGCTGCCGGATGCGGTGGCGCTGCTGCCGTTCGTGATCGACGAAGCTGCCGATGCGCGGCTGGTGTTCGTGGATGGCGTGTTCGCGCCCGGTCTGTCGGCCACCGGCGCGCTGCCGGCCGGCGTGCGGCTGCGGCCGCTCTCCAGCATGCTGGCCGGGGCCCGCGACGGCGATGGCCCCTCGGGCGCCGAGGCCGAGGTGCGTGCGCACCTCGCGCGGCATGCCGCGTTCGAGACCGATTTCTTCAGCGCGCTCAACACCGCGCGCCTGTCCGACGGGGCGGCCGTGGTCTGCGACCGAGGCGTGCAGGTGGCGGGCGCGATCCACCTGCTTTTCCTGTCCACCGGACGTCCCGCACCCGTTGCGGTCCAGCCGCGGGTACTGGTGGTCGCCGGGGCCGGCAGCGAACTGACCGTCGTGGAAGAGTATGCCGCGCTCGGCGAGTCGATCGTGTTTACCAACACGGTGGCGGAGTGCGTGGTCGGTGCCGATGCGTCGCTCCGGCACGTGCGGCTGCAGCGCGAGAACCGCGCGAGCTTCCATGTCGGCCGCTGCGCCGTGTCCATCGCGCGCGACGGCCGCTACCGCTCGGTCAGCCTGAACGTCGGCGCCAGGCTGTCCCGTCTCGACCTCGCCGTCACGCTGGACGGCGAGGGCGCGCAGGCCCATCTCGACGGGCTGGCGCTGCTCGAGGCGCGCCAGCATGCCGACTCCCACACCCTGCTCGGCCATGCGAAGCCACATGGCACCAGCCGCCAGCTGCACAAGTGCGTCTGCGATGGCGGGTCGCATGCCGTATTCAACGGGCGCATCCTGGTGCGGCCCGATGCACAGCATACCGATGCGGCCCAGCAGAGCCGCGGGCTGCTGCTCTCGCCTAAGGCACAGATCAACGCGAAGCCGCAACTCGAGATCTTCGCCGACGACGTCAAGGCCGCGCATGGCGCCACCGTCGGCCAGCTGGACGGAGACGAACTGTTCTATCTGGCCAGCCGCGGGCTGCCGACCGCACAGGCGCGCAAGCTGCTCACCTATGCGTTCGCCGCCGAGGTGATCGAGCGCATCCCCGTCCGGTCGCTGGTGTCGAGGCTGGCCGCGCAATTGATGGCAAGGAGTGGCTTGTGAAGGGTCTCGACACGTCCGATACGCTCGACACGTTCAACATCGACCGCGTGCGCGCGGATTTCCCGATCCTCTCCATGCGCATCGGCGACAAGCCACTGGTCTACCTGGACAACGCCGCCAGTGCGCAGATGCCGCAACGGGTGATCGACCGCATCGTGCACTACCAGACGCGCGAGCACTCGAATATCCATCGCGCAGTGCACTACCTGTCGGAGACTGCCACTGCCCAGTACGAGGCGGCGCGCCTGAAGGCGCAGTCCTTCATCAATGCGCCGTCCGAACGCGAGGTCATCTTCACCAGCGGTACCACCGACGGCATCAACCTGGTGATGCATGGCTATGGCCGGAAGTTCATCGGCGCCGGCGACGAGATCGTGGTCTCGGCGATCGAGCACCACGCGAACATCGTTCCCTGGCAGATGCTGTGCGAGGAGCGCGGCGCGACGCTGAAGGTGATTCCGGTCAACGACGCAGGCGAGCTGTCGTTCGAGGCCTACCTGGGCCTGCTCGGGCCGAAGGTGAAGATGGTCGCGATCACCCATGTGTCCAATGCGCTGGGTACCGTGGTCCCGGTGCGCGACTACATCGAGGCGGCGCATGCGTCGGGTATCCCGGTGCTGGTCGATGGCGCCCAGGCTGCGCCCCATATCCCGGTCGACGTGCAGGCGCTGGGCTGCGACTTCTACGTGTTCTCGGGCCACAAGATGTGCGGGCCGACCGGCATCGGCATCCTGTACGGCAAGTCCGAGTGGCTGGAGAAGATGCAGCCGTTCAAGGGCGGTGGCGACATGATCGCGTCGGTCAGCTTCGAGAAGACGACATACAACACGCTGCCGTTCAAGTTCGAGGCCGGCACGCCGCCGATCATGGCGGCGATCGCGCTCGGCGAGGCGCTCGACTACCTGCGCGGCATCGGGCTCGAGACTATCGCGCGGCGCGAGCACGAACTGCTCGCCTATGCGACCGAGGGCGTGTCGAAGATCAGGGGTATCCGCATCATCGGCACTGCGGAGCGCAAGGCAGCCGTGCTGTCGATGGTGATGGACGGCATCCATCCGCATGACCTCGGCACGCTGCTCAACGAAGACGGGGTGGCGATCCGGACCGGCCACCATTGCGCGCAACCGGTGATGACCCGCTACCGCATTCCCGCCACCGCGCGCGCGTCGTTCGCGTTCTACAACACGTTCGGCGAGGTCGACGCACTGGTGGCCTCGCTCGAGCGCGCGAAGACCGTGTTCGGCGTCGACTGAACAGGGCACCTCGACATGTCCGCGTCCAACCAGCTTTATCAGGAAGTCATCCTCGACCACAACCGCAAGCCGCGCAACTGGGGTACGGTCCCCGATGCGAACCTGCGCGCGGAAGGGCACAATCCGCTGTGCGGCGACCATATCGTGCTGACGCTGTCGGTCGGCGCAGCACGCACGGTCGACGCGGTCGGTTTCGAAGGCGATGGTTGCGCGATCTGCAAGGCCTCCGCGTCGATGATGACCGTGGCGGTCAAGGGGCGGCCTGTGGGCGAAGCCGAGGCGATGGTGCAGCAGTTCCGCGACATGGCCACCGGCAAGCTCGACCCGGAACGCGACGAAAACCTGCTCGGCCGGCTGAAGGTGTTCTCCGGGGTGAAGGACCTTCCATCGCGGGTCAAGTGCGCAATCCTGCCGTGGCACACCCTGCACGCCGCGCTGAACAATGATGCCGTCACCTCGACGGAAGGCGACGCCGCCTGACTGCTGCTGGCGCGCTCCCCCGTCTGCCGGGGCCTCGCAGCCCTCCACTCCGATCCCGTCCACGCCTCCCGTTCAGATGCCCAAGATCGCCGAAGTCGAATACACGCCGAATCCGAACGCCCGAAAGTTCGTGCTGAAAGAGCCGCTGACCTGGGGTATTGCGCGCTCGTTCGATCATGCGGGTGCCGCCGAGGCCGATCCGCTGGCCTCTGCCCTGTTCGACATCGCGCATGTGACGAATGTCTACTATGTCGACCACTGGATCACCGTCACTCAGGACGGGCTGGCACCGTGGGACGAGCTGCTGCGCGAGCTCGCGGTACCGATCCGCGAGGCGCAGGCGGCCGATTCCGCCACCGAGCACCTGGTGACAGCGGCGGCCGTGGCCCGCACCGACATGGACGCGTCCACGCTGGAGCGGCTCGATCGGATCAATGCGCTGCTCGACGAGCAGATCCGACCCTACTTGCAGAACGACGGCGGCAACCTCGAGGTGATCGACCTCACCGACACCCAGCTCACGGTGCACTACCAGGGCGCCTGCGGCAGCTGCCCGAGTTCCACCTCCGGGACCCTGTCTGCGATCGAGAACATCGTGCGCACGATCGAGCCCGAACTGGAAGTCGTCGCCGTATGAGCGCGGCATGAGCGACTGGACGATCGTGGCGCCGGCGGCCGAGATCGAGCCCGGCGGCTACCGCAGCGTCGACCTCGACGGCACCGCCGTCGCCGTCTTCAACGTCGGTGGTGCGTTCTTCGCGATCGAGGATGTCTGCACCCATGACGGCGGTCGCCTGGCCGGCGGTACGGTCGAGGGCGACCAGGTGGTGTGCCCGCGCCATGGGGCGCGCTTCTGCATACGCACGGGCGCTGCGCTCAGCGCGCCGGCCTACGAGCCGACGGCCTGCCTGCCGGTGCGGGTGGAGCAGGGCGAAGTACAGGTCAGGGACGACCGGTGGGACTGACCAGCGAGAGGCTCGCCTGGACACGCTGACCCACGCGCTGACCGGCGTCCTCGCGGCTCGCGCCCTCGCTTCCGTGCCGGTGTCCCGCGGACTGGAAGCGCCCTCGGGGCCAGGGTTGGCCGCGTGCATGGGCGTGGGCTTCTTCGCCGCGGTCTTTCCGGACATCGACGGCGCGCTGGCCCTGCTGTCACCCACGGCGTATCTCCTCGGTCATCGCGGCCTGACGCACTCGCTGCTGCTGCTCCCGGTCTGGGCGGCCTTGCTGGCGTGGCTGTTCAGCAGCTTCGGGCGCAGGCGCGAATGCCTGAAGCCCTTCTTCGTGATCAGTGCCGCCGCGCTGGCGGTGCATGTCGCTGGCGACGTGATCACCAGCTTCGGCACGCTGCTGCTCTCGCCGCTGTCCGACCGGCGCTTCGCGCTGTCGAGCGTCTTCATCATCGACCTCTGGTTCAGTGGCATCGCTCTGGCCGGAGTCGTGGGCTCGCTGCTGCTGCCGCGCTGGCGCCTGCCGGCGGTGGCCGCACTGGCGGCGCTTTGCGGTTACGTCGCGTTCTCTTCGCTGCAGCACGATCGCGCGATCGAGGTCGGCCTCGCGCGGGCCGCGGCCAACGGCTGGCCGGATGCGACGGTGAGTGCCATGCCGCGGCCCGTATCCCCGTTCAACTGGATGGTGACCGTCGAGAACGGCGAGCGCTACGAGGTCGCGCAGGTCAACCTGCGCCGCGCGGAACCGCTGGTGGCTGGCGAGGACGCCGGGTTCCTGCGCCGGCTCGACGCGGCCTACCGCCCGGTCGAACTGGCCACATGGGTAACGGCGACGCGCTTCGGCATCGACGAGGATGCGCGCGAAATCGCGCAAGCCGTGTGGGACCAGCCGGGTTTCGAGACGATGCGCTGGTTCTATGCGCTGCCGGCGCTGTATGCGATTCAGCGCGCGAGCGGCGAGCAGTGTGCATGGTTCCAGGACCTGCGCTTTGCGGTACCCGGCCGCGCCTCGGTACCGTTCCGGTATGGCATGTGCCGCGCCAGCCCGTCCGCACCGTGGCAGCGTTTCGAGATGGTCGGCGAAGACGGGCGCCGGCCGTTCTGACAGGAGGAATACCCACGATGGTCACGCCGGAGCAGGTCAAGCAGTACATCGAGCAGGGCATGCCCTGCGAGTTCGTCGAGGTCAGCGGCGATGGTGCCCATTTCGAGGCGGTGATCGTCAGCACGTTGTTCGCCGGCAAGAGCAAGGTGCAACAGCACCAGGTGGTCTACAAGGCGCTCGGTGACCGCATGCGCGAAGAAATACACGCGCTGTCGATGCAGACGCTCACGCCCGAGGCGTGGAACGCCCGCAGCTGAATACGGTATCCCGGCCGGGCCGGAGCCGTGCCTCAGCGTGAAGCGGGCTCGAGTCGCAGCAGCCGGCCGGCGCGCTCGTCGGTGAGCAGGTAGATCAGCCCGTCCGGGCCGACGCGCACATCACGGATGCGCGCCACGCCCGGCAGCAGTCGCTCCTCGTGCACGACCTTCTCGCCGTCGAGTTCCAGGCGATGCAGCGCCTGTCCGCGCAGTGCGCCGACCAGCAGGTTTCCCCGCCATGCGGGGAAGGCGCTGCCCGCATAGAAGGCCATGCCCGAGGGGGCGATCGACGGCGTCCAGCGCGTCAGCGGCTGCTCCATGCCGGCCCTGGCGGTACCTTCGCCGATCCGGGTGCCGATGCCGTAATTGACTCCGTAGGTGATGATCGGCCAGCCGTAGTTGCGGCCTGCCCGCATCACGTTCACTTCGTCGCCGCCCTGCGGGCCGTGCTCGTGCGTCCACAGTTCACCGGTCACCGGATGGATGGCCGCACCCTGCATGTTCCGGTTGCCCAGGGTGAACTTCTCCGGGCGGGCGCCAGCCACCTTGACGAAGGGATTGTCGGCTGGCACCCGGCCGTCGTCGTGCAACCGGATCACCGATCCGGCGTGATCGTCCAGCCGTTGCGCGCGCTGCATCTCACCGCGGTCGCCGAGCGTGATGTACAGGAAGCCCTTTGCATCGAACGCAAGCCTGGAGCCGAAGTGCTGGCCGCGCGTGGACCGCGGCACCATCCGGAACACGCTCTTCACGTCCTCGAACACCAGGCGACCGGACTGTTCGACCAGCCGACCGCGTACCACCTCAGTGCCGACGCCGTCGGCATCGCCGCTCGCCAGCGACAGGTAGATCCACCGATTGGCCGCGAACTGCGGGTGCAGCGCCACGTCCAGCAGCCCACCCTGTCCGACCACCGCTACCCGCGGCAGCCCTTCGACCGGACGCGGATCGACCACGCCATCGCGGCCGACCACGCGCAGCCGGCCCGGCCGTTCGGTGACCAGCATGCGCCCGTCGGGCAGGAAGGCGAGGCTCCACGGGAACTCGAGCCCGGCGGTGAGCGTGTTCACCCGCAGCGCGCCGCGCTCGCCCTGCACGATCTGCATATCTGCCGGCTGGGCCGATGTCGGGGCAGGCAGCGTCGCCGCGAGTGCCGCGGCGAGCATTGCCGGCGCGAGGCGCAGCAAGGGCCCTCGCGCAGTGGCAGGCCGGGCGCGGGCAGGGCAGGCGGGACGGGGGGCGCGCGAAGCGCGGTTCAACGACGGCAAGGCCATGGCGATGCTCCATGCAGGTGCGCTGATGATCCCGCAGGATAGCAATGTCGTGCAGCGTGCGGCACTGTCCGTCGGCACTGGCGGCACCCTCGCGAGGGCGATCTGCCGTCGGTATACTCGGACGGTTTCCGTCTCGAACCTGGGGCGGGTTTCCCGGCCGCGGTCATCGGGGCCGCTGGGCCGGGGGCGGGACAGTTCCGGCCCCGACCCGCGCGACCGCGGACCGCCCTATCAACATGCCGACCGAAGGTCACGAAGGAGCGCCGTACATGCCGCCCGACCAGGAAATCCGCGCCGCTGCGCTCGACTACCATCGCTTTCCCCGCCCCGGGAAGATTTCGGTTACCCCGACCAAGGGCCTGACCAACCAGCGCGACCTCGCGCTCGCCTACACGCCCGGGGTCGCTGCCGCCTGCGAACTGATCGCGGCCGACCCTGCCGAGGCGCGCAACATGACCAGCCGCGGCAACCTGGTCGCCGTGATCACCAATGGCACTGCAGTGCTCGGGCTCGGGGCCATCGGCCCCCTGGCCGCGAAGCCGGTGATGGAAGGCAAGGCGGTCCTGTTCAAGAAGTTCGCGGGCATCGACGTGTTCGACATCGAGATCGACGAGCGCGACCCGCAGAAACTCGTCGATGTCATCGCCGCCCTCGAGCCGACCTTCGGTGGCATCAACCTCGAGGACATCAAGGCGCCGGAGTGTTTCTACGTCGAGCGCAAGCTGCGCGAACGGATGAAGATCCCGGTCTTCCACGACGACCAGCACGGAACCGCGATCATCGTCGGCGCGGCCATCCTGAACGGCCTGAAGGTGGTCGGCAAGGATATCGACAAGGTGCGCCTCGTCGTCTCGGGCGCCGGTGCCGCCGCGCTCGCCTGCCTCGACCTCCTGGTCAGGATGGGGCTGCCACGCCGGAACATCACCGTCACCGACATCGAAGGCGTGGTGTACAAGGGCCGCACGAAACTGATGGACCCCGACAAGGACGTCTACGCGATCGACACCGAAGCCCGCACGCTCGGCGAAGTGATCGCGGGAGCCGACGTGTTCCTTGGCGTGTCCGCCGGCAATGTACTCAAGGCCGAGATGGTCAAGCAGATGGCCGACCGTCCACTGATCCTCGCCCTCGCCAATCCGAACCCGGAGATTCATCCTGCGGAGGCAAGGGCGGCGCGGCCGGATGCAGTGATCGCGACCGGCCGCTCCGACTATCCGAACCAGGTCAACAACGTCCTCTGCTTCCCGTTCATCTTCCGTGGCGCGCTCGACGTCGGCGCGACCAGCATCAACGAAGAGATGAAGATCGCCGCCGTGCGCGCGATCGCGGAACTGGCCCAGGCCGAACAGTCCGACATCGTGGCCGAGGCCTACGGTACCGATTCGTCGCTGTCCTTCGGGCCCGACTACCTGATCCCGCGTCCGTTCGACCCGCGGCTGATCCTGAAGATAGCGCCCGCCGTGGCGAAGGCGGCGGTGGCCAGCGGCGTGGCGACCCGCCCGCTGACGGACTGGGACGCCTACGAACAGGAACTGAAGCAGTTCGTCTATCAGTCAGGCTTCGTGATGAAGCCGCTGTTCAGCGCCGCGAGGCACTCCCCCAAACGCGTGGTCTATGCCGAGGGCGAGGAAGAGAAGGTCCTGCGCGCCGTACAGATCGTCGTCGACGAGAAGCTCGCGCGGCCGATCCTGATCGGGCGCCCGGACGTGATCAACACCCGCATCGCGCGCCTGGGCCTGCGCATCCAGGAGGGCCGTGACTTCGAGATGGTCAACACCGAGAGCGATCCGCGCTACCGCGAATACTGGCAGCTGTACCACCAGATCATGGAGCGCGACGGGGTATCGGTCGAGTACGCCAAGCTCGAGATGCGGCGCCGTCCGACGCTGATCGGCGCGACGCTGGTGCGACAGGGTGAGGCCGACGCCATGCTTTGCGGTACCGTGGGCATCTACCAGCACCACCTGCGCTATATCGAACGCATGATCGGGCTCAAGCCGGGTGCCAAGACGTTCGGCGGCATGAATACCCTGATGCTGCCCAAGCGCACGCTGTTCATCGCCGACACCTACGTGAACTACGACCCGACCGCGGAGCAGCTGGTCGAGATCACCACGATGGCCGCCGAGGAAGTGCGCCGGTTCGGCATGGTGCCCAAGGTTGCACTGCTGTCGCATTCGAGCTTCGGCAGCCACGACTCGCCCTCCTCGCGCAAGATGCGCGAAGTGCTGGTCAGGCTGCGCGAGGTGGCGCCGGGGCTCGAGGTCGAGGGCGAGATGCACGGCGACGCCGCGATCTCGGAGGCGATCCGCAGCGCGCAGTTCCCGAACTCGCAGCTCAAGGGCGAGGCCAACCTGCTGATCATGCCGTCGATCGACGCCGCGAACATTGCGTTCAACCTGCTCAAGCAGGCGGCCGGCGATGGCATAACGGTCGGGCCGATCCTGCTCGGGGCGGCGAGGCCCGCGCACGTGATCACGCCGAGCGCCACGGTTCGACGTATCGTCAACATGACCGCCGTGGTGGTGGTCGATGCCGCCGGCAAGCCGGCGCTGTCCCTGTAGTGAACAGGCAGTGGAGGAAGGAAAGATGAGTACCGACAACGCCACCGGATTCCGGGAAGAGAAGGACACGATGGGCATCATGCGGGTGCCCGATGCGGCGCTATGGGGCGCGCAGACGCAGCGTTCGCTGGAGAACTTCCGCATCTCGTCGGAGAAGATGCCGATCGACCAGGTGCATGCGCTGGCGATGGTGAAGAAGGCCTGCGCGGCGGTGAACGCCGAACTCGGACAGCTGCCCGCTGAAAAGGCGCAGGCGATCATCGCCGCCGCCGATGAGGTGCTGGCCGGCACGCATGACCGTGAGTTCCCGCTCGCCGTGTGGCAGACCGGCTCCGGCACGCAGAGCAACATGAACGTGAACGAGGTGCTGGCCAATCGCGCCTCCGAACTGATGGGCGGCGTGCGCGGCGAATCGCGCAAGGTGCACCCGAACGACGACGTGAACCGGGGCCAGTCCTCGAATGACGTGTTCCCGACCGCGATGAGCGTGGCGGCGGTGATCGCGCTGGAGAAGCAGCTGAAGCCGGCGGTGCGCAGGCTGCGCGATACCCTGTCGGGCAAGTCGCAGGCCTTCATGACCATCGTGAAGATCGGCCGTACCCACCTGCAGGACGCGACGCCGCTGACGCTCGGCCAGGAGTTCTCCGGCTATGTCGCCCAGCTCGATCAGTGCCTGAAGCATGTCGAGCAGACCCTTCCGCACCTGTGCGAGCTCGCCCTCGGCGGCACCGCGGTGGGCACCGGGCTCAACGCGCATCCGAAGTTCGCCACCGGCGTCGCCGCCGAGTTGTCGCGGCTCACCGGCTACCCGTTCGTGACCGCACCGAACAAGTTCGAGGCGATGGGCGCCAATGACGCGATCGTCTTCGCGCACGGCGCGCTGAAGACGCTCGCGGCCTCGATGATGAAGATCGCCAACGACGTACGCTGGCTGTCGTCCGGCCCGCGCAGCGGACTGGGCGAGATCGCCATTCCCGAGAACGAGCCGGGCAGCTCGATCATGCCGGGCAAGGTCAACCCGACCCAGTCCGAGGCGATGACGATGCTCTGCTGCCAGGTGATGGGCAACGACGTCGCGATCAACATCGGTGGTTCGATGGGCAACTTCGAGCTGAACGTGTTCAAGCCGATGATCATCCACAATTTCCTGCAGAGCGTCCGGCTGCTCGCCGACGGCATGGTGAGCTTCAACGACAACTGCGCGGTCGGTATCGAGCCACGCCTCGACGTGATCGACCGGCTGATGCGCGAATCGCTGATGCTGGTGACCGCACTGAACCCGCATATCGGCTACGACAAGGCGGCCTACATCGCCAAGAAGGCGCACAAGGAAGGCACCACGCTGCGCGAAGCCGCGGTTGCCTCCGGGCACCTGACCGGCGAACAGTTCGACCAGTGGGTGAAGCCCGAGAAGATGGTCGGCACGCTGAAGTCCTGAACACGGGCAGGCAGTCCCGGTGCATGGATGCGGGCAGACGCTCGCAGGGCATGCAAGGCCGGGGCTGTCGCCTCATAATGGTGCAGTTTTGGCGGATATGCCGCATGTCGGTGCTCCGCGGCAGGAAACAGGCACCCGCGGACGGCGGCGGGTCCCTGCACGGTGATGGCACGGCGATTGCAATATTCTGCCGTCGTGTGTCCTTGTCGACTTTTCCACGGTGTGCCTCCAGTGTCCTGTCCATCCCGATGAAGCTCCACGACCAGTCCCTGGATGTGCTGACACTGCGCGCGGCGCTGGCCGCCGGTACCGTCAGCGCACGCGATGTCGTCGAGGCCGTCATCGCCCGGATCGCTGCGCGCGCCGACGATCCAGTCTGGATCAGCCGCGAGAGCGATGCCGCGCTGCGCGCACGCGCGGCGGAACTCGACCGATTGCCCGCAGCGAGCCGCACCGCGCAGGGTCTGCCGCTGTTCGGCATCCCTTTCGCGGTCAAGGACAACATCGATGTCGCCGGCTTGCCCACCACCGCAGGCTGCAGCGCCTTTGCCTACCGGCCTGAAGCCACGGCTACGGCGGTGCAGCGGCTGCTCGATGCCGGTGCCATCCATGTCGGCAAGACCAACCTCGACCAGTTCGCCACCGGGCTGGTCGGCGTACGCAGTCCGTATGGGGTGCCGGTCAACACCTTCGACCCCGCCTTCGTGCCGGGCGGATCCAGTTCCGGGTCGGCGGTCGCGGTGGCTGCCGGGCTGGTGAGCTTCTCGCTGGGCACCGATACCGCCGGTTCCGGCCGGGTACCGGCAGCCTTCAACAATATCGTCGGACTGAAACCGACCCGCGGCCTGGTGAGCAACCATGGCACGGTACCCGCCTGCCGCTCGCTCGACTGCATCGCCGTGTTCGCGCACAACTGCCTGGACGCCCGCGCGGTGCTCGATGTCATCGCCGCCCCGGATCCGCTCGATCCATGGTCGCGCAGTGCGCCCGCGGATGCCTCTGACGCCGCGATGACCGATCCGCGCGGACTGCGCTTCGGCGTGCTCGCGCCAGCCGACCGCGAATTCTTCGGCGATGCGCGTGCCGCCGCTGCCTACGATCGCGCTATCGATGCGCTGGTGGCACTGGGTGCGGTACCCGTGCCGTTCGACTACACACCATTCGCCGAAGCGGCAGCACTGCTCTACCACGGCCCCTGGGTCGCCGAACGCTATGCCGCGATCCGGGCCTTCATCGAAGCGCAGCCGCAGGCGCTGCACCCGGTGACCCTGCAGATCACCGAGGGCGCACGTCGCTTCAGCGCCGCCGACACCTTCGAGGCAATGTACCGTCTGCAGGAACTGCGCGCGGTCTGCGGCAAGCTCTGGCGCGGCGAAGGCGCGATCGACCTGATGCTGCTGCCCACCGCGCCGACGATCTATCGCCTCGACGAGGTCGAGGCCGAACCGTTGCTGCTCAATACCCGGCTCGGGCGATACACCAACTTCGTGAACCTGCTCGATCTCTCGGCGGTAGCGGTTCCTGCCGGCCTGCGTGACGACGGGCTGCCGACTGGTGTCACGATGGTCGGCGAGGCGTTTCGGGAACATGCACTGCTCGATATCGGCGTCCGGCTGCAGGCCGCGCTGAACGCTTCCAGCGGTGCCTGCGGCTTGCCGGTGCCGCACGCCGTCGGTTCTGCAGCGCCCGCGCCGCGCCCGTCGCCGCCGACGGTAAGCCTCGCGGTGGTCGGTGCCCATCTGTCGGGCATGCCGTTGAACGACCAGCTCACCAGCCGCGCTGCACGCCTGGTCGCTGCGACCACCACGGCGCCCGGGTACCGTCTGCATGCATTGCCCGGCACGGTGCCGCCGCGGCCGGGGCTGGTCCGGACCGGCGCCAGCGCGCAGGGTGGCACGACCGGCCAGCGCGCATCGATTGCCGTCGAAGTCTGGGAATTATCGGTCGAGGCGTTCGGCGCATTCGTCGCCGAGGTACCGCCACCGCTGGCGATCGGTACCGTCACGCTCGCTGACGGCAGTGAGGTCAAGGGCTTCGTCTGCGAACCGGCCGGCCTGGAGGGAGCGATCGATATCTCCGCGTTTGGTGGCTGGCGCGCCTACTGTGAGCACGTCGCGGGAGCACCCGCACGATGACCGATCCGAAAGCGGTCGACTGGTCCGCCTACGTCGACATCGCATCGGCCGCAATCGGCCTGCCGATCGACGCGTCGGTGCGCGCCGGGGTGGTGGCGAACCTGGAACGCATGGCGCAGGTGGCCCAGGTGGTCGACTCGGTCGTCCTGAACGATACCGACGAGGCTGCAGGGGTTTTCCGTCCGTGAACGAGTCGTCCGACGCGGGCCATCCGGTCGCTGCCGAGACGGCTGCATCGATCGCGTGTGGCGTTCGCGAGGGACGCATCCGCGCACTCGACGTGGCCCGCGCGGCGCTGGACGGCATCGACCGGCGCAACGCCCGCTACAACGCATTCACCGAAGTGACGCGCGCGCGCGCGCTGGCGGAAGCGGCAGCGGTGGATACGGCAATTGCCCGTGGCGAGGTGCCCGGTCCGCTCGCCGGCGTGCCTTACGCGGTGAAGAACCTGTTCGACATCGAGGGCCTGGTCACGCTCGCCGGATCGCGCATCAATCGCGACCGTACGCCCGCCACGGCCGATGCCAGCGCGGTTCGCCGGCTGCGTGCTGCCGGTGCCGTGCTGGTGGGCGCGTTGAACATGGACGAGTACGCCTACGGGTTCACTACCGAGAACAGCCACTACGGGCCGACGCGCAATCCGCATGACCCGGCGCGGGTGGCGGGCGGATCGTCAGGCGGCTCTGCGGCTGCCGTCGCCGCGGGAATGGTGCCATTCACGCTGGGCACCGACACCAACGGCTCGATCCGCGTGCCCGCGTCGCTGTGCGGCCTGTTCGGCCTCAAGCCGACCTACGGACGGCTGTCGCGCGCCGGCGGCTACCTGTTCGTCGGCAGTCTCGACCACATCGGCCCGCTCGCCCGATCGGCCACCGATCTGGCACTCGCCTACGATGCGATGCAGGGGCCGGATGCCTCGGACCCGGTCTGTGCGCAGCGGCCGGTCGAGCCCACCCTGCCCGAGCTCGGGCGCGGCATCGACGGGCTGCGTATCGCGGTGGCAGACGGTTACTTCGCCCGCCCGATGGCGGACGAGGCGCGCGCGGCGGTGCAGTCGGTTGCCGCAGCGCTTGGTGCGACGATGCGCGTGGACATTCCGGAGGCCGGGCGCGGCCGGGCTGCGGCGTTCCTGATGACCGCGATCGAGGGCAGCCTCCTGCACCTGCCCGACCTCAAGGCTCGCGCGGGCGAGTTCGACCCGCTGATCCGCGATCGGATGCTCGCCGGCGCGCTCGCTCCGGCGCAGTGGCTCTGGCAGGCGCACCGGGTGCGTCGGTACGTGCGCGATCGCGCGCTGCAGGTGTTCGATCGCTGCGACGTGGTGATCGCACCCTGTACTCCTGTGTCGGCGCCGGTGATCGGCACCGAGTGGATCACACTGGAAGGAGAGCAGATGCTGGCGCGGCCGAACCTCGGCCTGTTCACCCAGCCGATTTCCTTCCTGGGATGGCCCGTGGCCGCGGTCCCGGTCGCCCGCCCGTCCGGTGCGCTGCCGATCGGCGTGCAGGTGATTGCCGCGCCCTGGCGCGAGGATCTCTGCCTGCGCGTGGCCGCCCGACTCGAACGCCTCGGCATTGCGGCCGCACCGGCCGTGCTGCCACACTGAACGCATGACTCACGAATGCAACCTGCACCCGAAAGCAACCTGATGAGCCTCGAAGTCAATATCCCGGACGTGCTGGCGGAAGTCACCGCGGCCTTCTACCGCTATGAAGACGCACTGGTAAACAACAAGGTCGACGTGCTCGACGAGATCTTCTGGGACCACCCGAGCACGCTGCGCTACGGAGCGACCGAGAACCTGCACAGCTACGAGGAGATCTGCGAGTTCCGTGCCTCGCGTCCTTCGCAGGGCCTGATGCGTACGCTCGAAAACACCCGCATCACCACCTACGGACATGATTTCGCGGTGGCCAACACCGAATTCAAGCGCCCGCCCGGCGACAGGATCGGCCGCCAGAGCCAGACCTGGATGCGTACGCCCGCGGGCTGGCGCGTCGTGGCGGCGCATGTGAGCATCATGATCGAACCCAAGTGACCACGGGGACCGCGATGGACGCGACCGTCGATTCAGGCAATGCAGCAGCCACCTCGGGTACGGTGATCGCCGACCCGTTCATCCGCTTCGACGACGTCAGTCTGCGCTATGGCGGCCCGGGCGGCACGCTCGCCGTCGAGGGGGCGACGATCGATATCCCGAAAGGCGGCTTCGTGTCGATCGTCGGGCCGTCGGGATGCGGCAAGTCGACGCTGCTGAAGATGGTGTCCGGGCTGATCGCACCCACCGCGGGCCGGGTGGTGGTCGGCGGCAAGCCGGTGACTGGTCCGCTCGGCTTCGTCGGCATGGCGTTCCAGAACCCGACGCCGCTGCCCTGGTATAGCGTGATCGACAACGTGATGCTGCCATTGCGCATCGTCGAGCCCTACCGCAGTACCTTCCGCGCGCGCTACGACGAGTACCGCGCGAAGGCCGAGGCCCTGCTGGAGATGGTCGGGCTGAAGGGCTTCGGCGAGAAGAAGCCGTGGCAACTCTCCGGCGGCATGCTGCAGCGGGCATCGCTCTGCCGTGCGCTGATCCACGAGCCGGCGCTGCTGCTGCTCGACGAACCGTTCGGCGCGCTGGATGCGTTCACCCGCGAAGAGCTCTGGCAGGTACTCCAGGAACTGTGGCTTGCCCGGCGTCCGACCGTGATGCTCATTACCCATGATCTTGCCGAGTCGGTGCTGCTGTCCGAGACCGTGTTCGTGATGAGCGCGCGTCCGGGCCGCCTGCTGCACAGCGAGGCCGTGCCTTTTGCGCGTCCGCGCGGGCTCGACGTGATGTACGAACCGGAGTTCGTGTCGATGG
Source organism: Rhodocyclaceae bacterium (assembly GCA_020248265.1). Taxonomy (NCBI): domain Bacteria; kingdom Pseudomonadati; phylum Pseudomonadota; class Betaproteobacteria; order Rhodocyclales; family Rhodocyclaceae; species Rhodocyclaceae bacterium. The sequence continues at coordinate 181,031 of JADCHX010000010.1, read as the reverse complement.
TCCACCGGCTGCGCACCCGCATCGGCAACGCGCGCGCCGATGGCATGAAGGGAGCATGAAGATGAACGCATCCCTGCTTGCCAATCGCTACGTGATCAAGGCGTTCCCGGTCGTCTTCGTGGCCCTGATCTTCATCGCCTGGGAACTGCTGGTCGTGCTGACCGGCATCAAGTCGGTGATCCTGCCTCCGCCGAGCGCGGTGATCTATGACCTGGTCACCAAGTTCCCGCTCATCTGGCCGCATGCGGTACAGACGCTGTACACCACGATGGTCGGTTTCCTGGGGGCGATCGTCGTCGGCGTACTGCTGGGCGCACTGATCGGGTCGTCCCGGCTCGCGTACGAAGCGTTCTATCCGGTACTGATCGGCTTCTCCAGCATTCCGAAGGTCGCGGTGGTGCCGATCTTCGTGCTGTGGTTCGGCGTCGGCACCATACCGGCCATCCTCACCTCGCTGGTGATCTCGTTCTTCCCGATCGTGGTGAACGTCGCCACCGGGCTCGCCACCACCGAGCCGGAGCTCGAAGACGTGCTGCGTGCGCTGGGCGCGAAGAAGCGCGACATCCTGCTGAAGGTGGGGTTGCCGAGGGCGATGCCGTACTTCTTCGCATCGCTGAAGATTTCGGTCACGCTCGCCTTCGTCGGTACCGTGCTGTCGGAGACGGTCGCCGCCAACAAGGGCATCGGCAACGTGATGATGGTGGCCAGTGCCAACTACCAGACCGCTCTGGCGTTCGGTGCGCTGCTGCTGCTGGCCATCATGGGGGTGATCCTGTACGGTGTTTTCGCGCTGCTCGAGACCCGCTTCGCGGGGTGGTCGCAGCGCAAGGCCGACCTTGCATTGCAGAGCCACTGATGTCTCGTACCGGACGGCGGACAAGCACCACCCAGCCCGGCAAAGGATTCGACACCCGGCCATGAGTCATGGTCGCCCACTGACACTGTCACGATTCAACCGAGGAGATTGACGAATGGATGCACAGAAGCGCAAGACACTCACGACCGCAGCGGCACTGCTGGCGTCGTCGCTCGCCGCGCCCTCGGCGCTTGCCCAGGCCAAGGTCGCGATCCGCTTCCAGCTCGATTGGGTGTGGCAGGGGCCACACGCCTTCTTCCTGCTCGCGCAGGACCGCGGCTACTTCGCCAAGGAAGGCCTGGACGTCACGTTCGACCAGGGCAAGGGTTCGGGCGTGGCCGTGAACTCGGTGGCCAGCGGCGTGTACGACGGCGGCTTCGGTGATACCAACGCGCTGATCCGGCTGGCCGCGCAGAAGCCCGGCGAGCAGCCGGTCGCGGTCTACATGCTGTACAACCGCGCACCGTTCGTGATCGCGACGCTCGCGTCGTCGGGCATCAGGACGCCTCGCGACCTGGAGGGCCGCACCCTGGGTGCGCCGGCCGGTGACGCGGCGCTCGGCCTGCTGCCGGTATTCGCCAAGGCGAACGGTGTCGATGCCAGCAAGGTGAAGATCACCAACATGGCGCCGAACCTGCGCGAGCCGATGCTGCAGAAGAAGGAAGTCGACGCGGTCGCCGGCTTCATCAACACGATCTGGTTCGCGGCCCAGGCGGTCGGGCTGAACCCGGAGAAAGACCTGAACATTTTCCGTTATGGCGACATGGGTGTCGCCGGCTACGGCAACTCGATCATGTTCTCGCAGAGGTTCGTGAAAGAGAATCCGGAGGCGATCCGTGGTTTCCTGCGCGCGCTGACGCGCGGGGTGCAGGACGTGCTCGCCAATCCGGATGCCGGCGTCGACGCGGTGATGAAGCGCGATCCGCTGCTCAATCGCGACAACCAGCGGCAGCGGCTGCTGGCGGCGATCCAGAACGACGTGCTGTCGCCGGAAGTCACCAAGGTCGGGCTGGGCGACGTGGTGGACGACCGCTTCGCCCGCGGTGTCGCGCAGCAGGTGGAAGCGGCCGCGCTGCCGCGTGCGCCGGCGCAGGCAGAGGTGTTCAATCGCAGCTTCCTGCCTGCCCGCGACCAGCGGCTCGTGAAGTAACGCTCTGCGGGGGCCGTCACCGATGACCACTCCGGAAAGGCGTGACGGTTTCCCCGGAACCCGGGGCGCAGTGGGCGCTCCGGTCGTGCGCAAGGACGCTGCGGCCAAGATCCTGGGCGAGGCCCGGTATGTCGACGACCTCGTGTATCCCGGCATGCTGCACGGAGCCACGGTACGTACGCATGCGGCTGGCGGCACGATCGAGCGCATCGAGTTCGGTGCCGGCGTCGACTGGTCGTCGTTCGTCGTGGTTGCCGCGTCGGACATCCCGGGCCTCAATGCGACCCGGATGATCGAGCAGGACCAGCCGGTGCTGGCCTGCGACCGTTTCCGCCATGCCGGCGAGCCGGTGCTGCTTCTCGCGCATCCCGACCGAGCTTTGCTGCGCGAGGCGCTGGCGGCGGTGACGCTGCACGAGATACCCGACCCCGCGCCGGTGTTCTCGATCGACGATGCGCTGGCGCTGCGCGGCGAGGTGTGTCCCGGCAACGTCTTCCGCGACTACCTGATGTCGCGCGGTGACCTCGCGGCAGGCGAAGCGGCGGCGGAGGTCGTGTTCGAAGGGCGCTTCGAGACCGGGGCCCAGGAACATGTGTACATCGAGCCGCAGGGCATGATCGCCCATGTCGATGCCGGCGGCGTGCTGGTGGTCGAAGGATCGATGCAATGCCCCTACTACGTGCTGGACACCCTGACCGCGGTCACCGGCCGCGATGCGGGCGCGGTACGGGTCGTCCACTGCACCACTGGCGGTGGTTTCGGCGGCAAGGAGGAGTATCCGTCGCATATCGCCGCGCACGCGGCCCTGCTGTCGCTGAAGGCGGGCGGGCGCCCGGTCAAGCTGGTGTACGACCGCGCCGAGGACATGCTGGCCACGCCCAAGCGCCACCCGTCACGCACCCTGGTGCGTATCGGGGCCCGTCGCGATGGGCGACTGTCGTTCCTCGACATGGATTTCGCGCTCGATGGCGGCGCGTACACGACGCTGTCGCCGGTCGTGCTTTCGCGCGGCGTGATCCACGCGCCGGGGCCCTATGCCTGCGCGAACGCGCGGGTACGGGGGCGGGCGGTCGCCACCAACCACCCGCCGAACGGCGCGTTCCGGGGCTTCGGCGCGCCGCAGAGCATCTTCGCGATCGAGCAGGCGATGGACGGGCTCGCGCGCCAGCTGGGCATGACGCCGCTGGAGCTGCGCCGGGTGAACATGCTGCGCCCGGGTGACCGCTCGGTGCCCGGCCAGCTGATCGACGACACGACCGACTTCGATGCCGTGCTCGAACAGGCCCTGCGCGAGAGCGACTACCTTGCCCGGCGCGATGCGTTCGCGGCATTCAATGCCACGAATGCCGCCGCCGGGCGTCCGCTTCGCAAGGGCATCGGGTTGGCCACCTTCCACCACGGTGCCGGCTTCACCGGTAATGGCGAGGTCGTGCTCGCTTCCGAAGCACGGGTGCGTGCGAATGCCGACGGACGCGTGCAGGTGGTCGCATCCAGCAGCGAGATGGGCCAGGGCAACACCACCACGCTGTGCCAGGTCGTCGCCGGCGCGTTGGGGCTGCCGCTCGACTGGGTAACCCAGGCGCCGGTCGACACGCACGACGTACCCGATTCCGGCCCGACGGTCGCCTCCCGCACCTGCATGATCGTCGGGCAGATCGTCGAGCAGGCCGCACGCGGGCTGCGCGCCGAACTCATCGGCAAGGCCGGGCTGCCGGCCACCGCGGCCGACGAGCATGCATTCGCCGCAGCCTGCGCACGCTATCTCGACGGCCATCCCCGGCTGGAGGCACAGGCGCGCTACGAGCCGCCGGCGAACGTCGCATGGGACGAGACCGTGTTCGAAGGCTCTCCCTACGCGAGCTACGCCTGGGCCACCTACGTGGCCGAGGTGGACATCGACCTGACGACCTGCGAGATCGCGCTATCCGGGTTCACCGCGGTGCAGGAGGTGGGCCGCGTGGTGAACCCCGTGATCGCGGCCGGGCAGGTCGAGGGCGGCGTGGTGCAGGGCATCGGTTTTGCCTTGTTCGAGAAGGTGGTCCGCGACGGGAACGGGGCGATGGCCAACAACCGGATGACCAACTACATCATTCCGACCACGGTGGATATCCCGCCAGTGCGCGTGTTCTTCCAGGAACAACCCGGGGGCATCGGTCCGTCCGGTGCCAAGGGACTCGGCGAACTGCCGATGGACGGCCCGGGTCCGGCGATCCTGAGCGCGGTGAATTTCGCGCTCGGGACGCGTATCGCCTGCCTGCCGGTACTGCCCGAAGACGTGATGGCGGCACTGCAGCCAGCGCTCGCGCCGGAGGCCGCATGAACTTCGCCCGTACGCTGGCATTCACGCTGAACGGGCGCGCGCTGTCCGGCGCCGACGGATCGATCGCATCGCCGTCGATGCGACTGCTCGACCTGCTGCGCCTGCAGGCCGGGCAGACCGGCACGAAGGAGGGCTGCGGCGAGGGGGAGTGCGGCGCCTGTGCCGTGCTGGTCGACGGCGAGGTCGTGAACAGCTGCCTGGTACCCGTGGGACAACTGCACGGCCGCACGGTGACGAGCATCGAGGGCCTGCCACGCACCGATCCCCTGCTCGAGGCGTTCGCACGGGCCGGCGCCACCCAGTGCGGGATCTGCACCCCCGGCATGATCCTCGCTGCGCGTGCGCTGCTCGACCGCCAGCCTGATCCGTCCCTCGATGAAGTCCGCGAAGCGCTGGCGGGCAACCTGTGCCGCTGTACCGGCTACGCGCGCATCTATGCGGCCGTACTCGATGCCGCCACCGTCCGCGGCGGCGACGCATGAATCCCGCAGCAGCCGCAGCGGGCGAGTGGTACCGCCCGGCATCGCTCGCCGACGCGCTCGCCATCAGGGCGTCAGCAGGGGGTGCGGTGGTCGCGATCGCCGGTTGCACCGATCTCATGGTCGGATGGAATGCCGGTGGCCGTCGGCTGCCATCGGTGCTGGACCTGTCCGCGCTGCCGGAATTGGGCGCGATCGAGGTCGGCCCGGACGCGGTGACCATCGGTGCCGCAGTCTGCTGCGCGCGCATCGCCGCGCATCCTGCCATTGCAGGCCGTCTGCCGATGCTGGCGTCCTCGGCCCGTCAGACCGGTTCGATCGCGATACAGAACAGGGCCACGCTCGGCGGCAACATCATGAACGCGTCGCCGGCGGCCGACAATCCGCCGGTGCTGCTGGCCTACGGCTCCCAGGTCACGCTGGCCAGCGTACGCGGAAGCCGGACGCTCGACTACGCGGCATTCCACACCGGGTACAAGCGCACCCTTGCCGAGCCCGATGAACTGCTGGTATCAGTGACTTTACCGTATCCGGCACCCGGCGCATCGAGCCACTACCGGAAAGTCGGAACGCGCAGGGCGCAGGCGATCAGCAAGGTGGCGCTCGCGGCGCTGATCGAGACGACTGACGGTGCCGAGGACCGTGGCCGGCAGGTGCGAGATGCGCGCTTCGGATTCGCCTCGGCCGGTCCGGTACCGCTGGCTGCACCGGCCTTGTCTGCAGCGATCCGCGACAGGCCGTTTTCCAAGATCGACCGCGCCCTGGTCGAACATGCGCTCGCATCCGATCTCTCGCCGATCGACGACATCCGTTCGACGGCCGCCTATCGCCGGCAGGTCGCGGTGAACCTGGTGATGGCTGCGCTTGCTGAAGCCTGGCAGGCGCCGGAGCGCGCGCGCCCGCTCTAGAAGGCGTTACGCGCGCCTTCTTTCTGTCCGTCGATACGGATCGGCAGGGCGTCTCGCTCGGCCGGCGCCGTGCACCGGCGGCTTGTGCTCGCGTGGTGCAACTTCTCCGGCGGCGCTTCATCGTGGTGCGGATCTTCCGTATCGACGTGCGCGTGGGATGCCTGAAGTCCAGCAAGGTCGCTCGCCGTCGACGCGGTGCGGTCGATCGATCCGCACGGCGCCGGCGCACGCGGTGGCTACAGCCCGGCCAGCGCTGCGGTTCGGAGTGGATGCCCGCGCGTAGATGGCATGCATGTTGCTGACATGGAAGGGCCGCGACCTGTTGGTATACCAGTTGGTGTGCCAGCCGTTTCGGGGCCGTGTCCGCCAGCACCCCCGTCCCGGGATCGACGCATCCACCTGCATCGGTTCCCACGTTATCGGAGAACCCATGAATCGACGCCGCTTCATCAAGTCCGTTGCCGCTACCGGCAGTGCAAGCACCGTAGCCGCAGGCTCGTCCGTTGCCCTCGCCCAGGATGCAAAGCGCGAAACGCTGGTGGTCGCCAATGAATTCGGTCCCAACAGTCTGGATATCCACGGCGTCGGCGCCAACCGGCCCGCCTACGGCGTGGCAGTCAATGCCTACGACCGGCTGATGACGTTCGGGCGCAAGAAACTCCCGGACGGAACCGTTTCCTATGACTACAGCAAGCTCGAGCCGGAACTGGCCGAGAGCTGGCAGGTTGCGAAGGACGGACAGTCGGTGACTTTCAAGCTGCGCCGCAATGCCACATTCCACGATGGCACACAGGTGACCGCGAAGGACGTCAAGTGGTCCTACGATCGAGCGCTCGGCATGGGCGGGTTCCCGCAGTTCCAGATGCGCGCGGGATCGCTCAACGAGCCCAAGCAGTTCATCGTGGTGGACGACTTCACCTTCCGCGTCGAACTCGACCGGCGGGACAAGATGGCGATGCCCAACATGGCGGTGCCGGTGCCCTCGATCTACAACTCGGCGCTGGCGATGAAGAACGCATCCGACAAGGATCCGTGGGCAGCGGCCTGGTTGCGCAACAACACCGCTGGCGGCGGTGCGTTCCGGGTGGAAGCCTGGCGCCCGGGACAGGAGCTGATCTACAGCCGCTTCGACAACTGGAAGAGCGGTCCGCTGCCCCGGCTGCGGCGCATCGTCCAGCGTGAGGTACCCTCCGCCGGCAATCGCCGGGCGTTGCTCGCGCGTGGCGACATCGACATGACCTACGAACTGCCGCCGAAGGACTTCCTCGAGATGGCGAAGGAGTCCGGCCCGGTACGCGTGGTCTCGACGCCGGTCGAGAACGCGCTGTTCTACATCGGCATGAACACCACCCGCCCGCCGTTCAACAATCCGCTGGTGCGCCAGGCGATTGCCTACGCGCTGCCGTACGACCGGATGAATGACATCGGCTTCTGGGGACGCGGCACCAAGATGTGGGGCGCGAAGTCGAACACGCCGACGAAGGCCGAATGGCCGGTGCCGCACGGCTACAGCACCAACGTGCCGCGTGCGCTCGAGCTCATGAAGCAGGCTGGCATGCCGGACGGTTTCGAGACCACACTTTCGTTCGACCTCGGCGGCGCGACCATCGGAGAACCGGTGTCGATCCTCATCCAGGAAGCGCTTGCCCGGATCAACGTCAAGGTTTCGATCAACAAGGTGCCTGGCGCCAACTGGCGCGCCGCGCTGCTGAAGAAGGACATGCCGCTGATCTTCAATCGCTTCGGCGGCTGGCTCAACTTCCCCGAGTACTTCTTCTACTGGTGCTACCACGGCCAGAACGCGGTGTTCAACACGATGAGCTACCAGAATCCGGCCATGGACAAGCTGATCGACGCGGCCCGCTTCGAAACCGACCCCAAACGCTACGAGGCACAGGTCAGGAACTTCGTCGAGATCGCGTTCACCGACGTGCCGCGCATCCCGATCATCCAGCCGGCCTTCGATGTCGCGATGCAGAAGTACGTGCAGGGCTACATGTACTGGTTCCATGTGCAGGCCGACTACCGCACGATCTTCAAGGCCTGACGCGCGTGCTGCGGCTCATCGGCAGACGGCTGCTGGCGGCGATCCCGAACGTCATCGGGATCGTCATCGTGACCTTCATCCTCACTCGTGCGCTGCCGGGCGACCCGGCCGCCTTCTATGCCGGGCCCGCCGCGACCCAGGAGGCGGTCGAGCAGGTGCGCGCGAAGCTGGGGCTAGACCAGCCGCTGTGGGCGCAGTTCGTCGACTACATCGGTGACCTGGCGCAGGGCGACCTCGGCCTTTCGGTCTCGACCGGGCAGCAGGTTCTCGACGAGATCCTGCGTCGGCTGCCTGCATCGCTCGAACTGACGCTGCTCGCACTGCTGGTCGCCTGTGCCGTCGCGCTGCCGCTGGGCATCGTCGCCGCCACCCGGCCCGGTTCGTGGATCGACCACGCGTGCAGGTTGATCACGACGCTCGGCGTCTCGCTGCCGATCTTCTTCACCGGCCTGCTGCTCGCCTATGTCTTCTACTACCTGCTCGGCGTCGCGCCGCCGCCCGTCGGGCGCCTCGATTCGATGTTCGCCCCGCCGCCGCACATGACCGGCTTCTACCTGGTCGACAGCCTCGCTGCGGGGGACTTTGCGTTGTTCGTCGCGGCCGGCAAGCAGATGATCCTGCCGGTGCTAACCCTCGCGATCTTCGTGCTGGCCCCGATCGCGCGGATGACCCGGGCGGGGATGCTCGGCGTGCTCTCCTCCGACTTCATCCGTACCGCGCGGGCGAGCGGGCTGTCGTCGTCGACCGTGCTCTATCGCTATGCGTTCCGGAACGCGATGCTGCCGGTGGTCACCACCATGGGCATGGTGTTCTCGTTCATGCTCGGGTCGAACGTGGTGATCGAGAAGGTGTTCGCGTGGCCGGGCATAGGGTCGTTCGCGGTCGATGCGCTGGTGCAGTCCGACTATGCGCCGGTGCAGGGCTTCGTGCTGGTGATGGCGCTGCTCTTCGTTGCGATCAACCTGATGATCGACATTCTCTACACGGTCATCGACCCGCGGGTGAGCATCGATGACTGAACTCGCCGGCCTGCGCCATGTACGCTACGTGCTTGCGGACAATCCGGTCACCGCCGGTGCGTTCGCCCTGTTCGGTTTCTTCGTCCTGCTCGCGCTGTTCGGCCCGTGGCTTGCGCCATTCGACCCGCTCGCCACCAGCCCCGACAAGGTGCTGCAGCCGCCGTCGGCCGTGCACTGGTTCGGCACCGACCAGCTCGGCCGTGACATCCTGTCCCGGGTGATCGTCGCCACGGGCCTCGACTTCGGAATGGCGCTCGCAGCGGTGCTCCTGTCGTTCGGCCTCGGGTGCGCGCTGGGGGCCTGCGCCGGATACTACGGCGGCTGGATCGACCGCGGCGTGAGCCGGCTCGCAGACACGATCATGGCCTTCCCGCTGTTCGTGCTGGCGATGGCGATCGTCGCTGCGCTCGGCAATTCGGTCGAGAACATCATCTACGCGACCGCGATCATCAACCTGCCGTTCTACATCCGGGTCGCCCGCTCCGAAGTGAACGTGCGCCGCAATGCCGGCTTCGTCGAGGCAGCCCGCCTGTCGGGCAACACCGAGGCGCGCATCCTGGCCTTTCACCTGTTCCCGAACATCCTGCCACCGGTGATGGTGCAGATCTCGCTGAACATGGGCTGGGCGATCCTGAATGCGGCCGGGCTCTCGTTCATCGGGCTGGGCGTACGACCGCCGCAGCCCGAGTGGGGGATCATGGTTGCCGAGGGCGCAAGCTACATGATCTCCGGCGAATGGTGGGTGTCGTTCTTCCCGGGGGTGGTGCTGATGCTGGCAGTATTCTGCTTCAACCTGCTGGGTGACGGCCTGCGCGACATGATCGACCCGAGGCGGCGTACGTGATGGACACGCGCGTTCCCCTGCTGTCCGTCGAATCGCTCGGCGTCGAGTTCCGCACGCGCGGCGGTATCGTCCATGCGCTCGAGGACATCTCGTTCTCCGTCGGCAAGGGCGAGACCGTCGGTATCGTGGGTGAGTCAGGGTCCGGAAAGTCGGTACTGTTCTATGCCGTTCTGGGCATTCTCGACGCGGCGGGCCGCATCACCGGCGGACGGGCGGTGTTCGGCGGGCTCGACCTGGTGCGCGCGAGTGCGGCGGATCTGGAGGAGATCCGCGGCCGCGAGGCTGCGATGATCTTCCAGAATCCCCGGGTCGCGCTGAACCCGATTCGCAAGGTCGGGCACCAGGTCGAGGACGTACTCGCGCGTCACACCAGCACGCCTTCCGCCGACCTGCGGCGCCGCGCGATCGAGGCGCTCGCTTCGGTGCGCATCCCCGATCCGGAGCGCCGCTACCATGCGTATCCGTTCGAACTGTCCGGCGGCCTGTGCCAGCGCATCATGATCGCGATCGCGCTCGCCTGTACGCCCTCGCTGCTGGTGGCGGACGAGCCGACCACCGGCCTGGACGTCACGACCCAGGCAGCGGTGATGGACCTGATCGGTGAACTGGCGCGCCAGCGCAACATGGCCACCGTTCTGATCACGCATGATCTCGGGCTGGCGGCGGAACATTGCGACCGGATCGTCGTGATGCATGCGGGCCATGTCGTCGAGACTGCGCCGACGACCGAGCTGTTCGCGCACCCGCGCCACCCGTATACGGCGCGTTTGATCGCCACGACGCCGCACGCCGGCAGCGACCTGCGTTCGCTGGCCGCGATTCCCGGTTACCTGCCTGACCTTCGGCGCAGCGACCTGCCGGCTTGCCGGTTCAGCGAGCGTTGCGAGCGTGCGGAGCCGGCGTGCGGCGAGCGTCCGCTGGCGCGGCTGGATACCGGCGGCGTGCATTCCGTTGCCTGCAGGAGGCCGTTGTGAGCGACGATACGCAGCCGCTGCTGCAGGTCGAGCAGGTGCGCAAGCTGTTCCCGCTGAAGACGGCGGGAAGCCTGGTACCGTTCCGTGCTGGCCGGCGTACGCCGCTTCTGCATGCCGTCGACGGCGTCGATCTGTCGATCGGCCGGGGCGAGAGCGTCGGCCTGGTGGGCGAATCGGGCTGCGGCAAGTCGACGCTGGTCCGCCTGATCACGCGTACCCTCGACCCGACCGAAGGCAGCATCCGCTTCCGGGGCGACGATATCGGTGGCATCCCGGCGAGCCGGTTCGCACGGGTGCCGCAGCGCAAGCTGATCCAGATGGTGTTCCAGGATCCGACCGACAGCCTCAACCCCCGCTACACCGCGTGGGACACGATCGCCGAGCCGTTGCGCCTGCTCGGCAACCTCTCCGGTGCCGCCCTGTCCGACCGGATCGAGACGATCGCGGCGCTGGTGCAGATGCCGCGCGAACTGCTCGGTCGCTTTCCGCACCAGTTGTCGGGCGGCCAGAAGGCGCGGGTCGGCATCGCGCGCGCGGTCGCCCTGGAGCCTTCGCTGCTGATCCTCGATGAGCCGACAGCCGCGCTCGATGTGTCGGTGCAGGCGGTGATCCTCCACCTGCTCGCCGACCTCCGGGAAAAGCTCGGCATGAGCTATCTGTTCGTGTCGCACGACCTCAACATCGTCCGCCTGCTGTGCGATCGGGTGATGGTGATGTATCTGGGCCGGATCGTCGAGTCGGGACCGGCGCGCCAGGTCTTCGAGGCGCCGCGGCATCCGTATACGCGGGCGCTGCTGTCGGCCATCCCGGGTCTCGGCGGAGAAGCGTCCCGGCGCATACGGCTGGAAGGGGACCCGACCAGCCCGGTGGATCCCGATCAGGGGCGCTGCCGTTTCCATGGCCGCTGCCCGAAGGGGCAGGATGCCTGCACGCGGTCGTCGCCATCGCTGGTGCAGATGGCACCAGGCCATGCGGTGGCCTGTCATTTCCCGGAACCTGGATGACGAGGTCGCAGGGATGAATGCTCCTGCCGGACAGCATCTGTCCGAGGTCGCCTACGAGCAGATCAAGCGCGATGTGTTCGAGTTCCGGCGCCTGCCTGGCGATCGCTTTACCGAGAATGAAGTCGCGCGTGAGCTCGGCATGTCGCGTACCCCGGTGCGCGAGGCATTGAACCGGCTGGCCCAGGAGGGGCACCTGTCGGTGGTGACGCGCAGCGGCTGGATGGTGCGACCACTCGATTTCGCACTGTTCGACCAGCTCTACGACACGCGTATCGTCCTTGAACTCGCGGCCGTGCGCCGGCTGTGCGAACAGGAGGGCGCCGAGGCGCTCGGCTCGCTGCGCGATGCATGGATGGTCCCGGCAGCGTCCCGCCTGTCCGACGAGCGTGCGGTGGCTACCCTCGACGAACAGTTCCACGAGCGGCTGGTGGTGGCGACCGGAAACCTGGTGATGGCGCAGATGCATCGCGAGGTCACCGAACGCATCCGAATCATCCGCCGGCTCGACTTCACCGAAGCAGGTCGCGTGGCGGTGACCTACGACGAGCATGCCCAGCTGCTGCGCAGCATCCTGCGGCGCAAGGGCGATGAGGCGTGCCTGCTGCTGAAGTCACATATCGAGACGAGCAAGCAGGCAGTGCGCAAGATCACGCTGCACCGCCTTTTCGTGGCCCGCAATGCAGGCGCGCCCGGGGGCACCGAAGGCGCCTGTCCGGGCGCGTATGGCGCACCACCGGTCGCGAGTCCGCGTCCGCCAGGTCAGACCGTATAATGACGGCATGGCGAAGAAGATCATCAAGCCGACGCCGGCGGATGCATCCGGCGAGGGGCCGCGCATCGCGCTGGTCACCGGTGCCAATCGCGGACTCGGCTTCGAGATCGCGCGCCAGCTTGCGCGGCGCGGGCTGAAGGTGCTGCTGGCGTCGCGTACTCTTGCCAAAGGGCGCGCGGCAGCGAAGCTGCTCGCGGTGGAAGGGCTGGACGTGGAGCCGGTCCGGCTCGACGTCACCGATCCCGACCAGATCAAGACGCTGGCGCGCGACCTGCGTACGCGGCTCGCGGGGCTGGACGTTCTCGTCAACAATGCCGGGGTGCTGCTCGATCCGCGGGGTGGCCGCTTCCTCGATTCGCGCCAGGCGACTTACGAGCGCACGCTCGCGACGAACGTGCTGGGCCCGCTGATGCTGTGCCAGGCCGTACTCCCGATGATGATCGAGCGGGGCTACGGCCGCATCGTGAACCTGTCCAGCGGGCTGGGGCAGCTCGACGAGATGGGCAGTGGAACACCCGCCTACCGCATCTCCAAGACCGCGCTCAATGCACTGACGCGCATCGTTGCGTCGGACACGCGCGGCAGCGGCGTGCTGGTGAATTCGGTCTGTCCCGGCTGGGTACGCACCGAGATGGGTGGTGCGGAAGCGCCGCGCACGGTCGCCCAGGGCGCGGATACCGCGGTCTGGCTGGCAACGCTGCCCGGCGACGGACCGAGCGGTGGTTTCTTCCGCGATCGCAAGCAGATCCCCTGGTAGATCGGAGCGAGCTGCCGCGCGATGGATGCCTCGATCCTGGTGGTGCTGGTCTGCGGTGCGATGTGGGTCGGCGTGATCGGCTGGGCAGTCGTGCGCTGGAGACGCTCGCGTGATGAGCGGGAGCGTGAACGGTCGCTGCGTTTCGAGCATCTGATCGGCCCTGCGTCCAAGAGCGGCGGCCGGCTGGCGCCGCACAGTGGCAGCGCAGGATTGCCGATATCCCAGGCCTCGACCCTGCAGGCGCCGCCTTTCCGGATACGCGATCGCCTGCTCGACAAGCCAGCGACGCTGGCGCTGTACGCGATACGGGCCGCCGTGCCCGACCATGAAGTGTTCGTCCGGGTCAGCCTGACCGAACTGCTCGACGTGCCGGGGGCCGTTCAGGGCTACGACCGTGCTCAGCGCCTGAAGAAGCTCGCGCCGCTGACGGTGGATTTCGCCGTGGCGAACAAGAAGATGCAACTGGTCGCGGTGATCGACCTCGAGGATATGCATGCGACGGTCGAGGAGCGCGCGCTGCTGCGGACGAAGGCGGAGTGCCTGCGCGAGTTGCCGATACGCCACCTCACGTTCTCGCGCGTCCGTCTGCCGAAGTACCAGGACATCCGGCAGCTCCTGCAGGCCCCGGGCTGAGACAGTGGCGGCCGGCACAGGCAGCTCTCCCCCGCCATCCGTGAAGCCGCGGGCACTGGCCGGTCTGCGTTCTGCCTCCGGTGGCGCCGGTCCCTGCGCACCGCGTTCCCGCATGGAGGAGGACGGCGTCATCGGCGACGGCGGCTCCAACGCGAGGTGCGGCCATGGCGGGAGCAGCGCGCGCGGGCAGCGATCGCTCGAGGCGTGACCGTGCACGCCGCTGTCCCGCTCGACCGCGATTGGCTGGCCTGGCGCCTCGCCGGCGCGGCGTCGCGCGAAGCGCTGGTACCTGGGGATGTGCGCGTGCCGGCGCCCGGTGCGGGGCAGTCGTCGCAGCCCGCCGGACCGGGGCATGCACCCGGTAACGAGGTAGCCTTCGAGAAGGCGCGTATCCCGGCCGCCGTGCTGGTGCCGCTGATACCGCGTCCCGAAGGCGTCGCCGTGCTGCTCACCGAGCGCGCCGGCCACCTGTCGCGGCATGCGGGACAGGTGGCGTTTCCGGGCGGGCGCTGCGATCCGGACGACGATTCGATCGTGCATACCGCGTTGCGCGAGGCACAGGAGGAAGTCGGTCTAGATCCTGCCCGCGTCGACGTGCTGGGGGTACTGCCGCAGTACCGGACGCGGACCGGGTTCCTGATCACCCCGGTGGTCGGCTGGATCGAACCGCCATTCAGCCTGTTGCCCGATCCCGGCGAGGTGGCCGATGTGTTCGAGATGCCGCTCGCGTTCGTGCTCGATCCAGCCAACCACGAACGGCACCATCGCGATGCCGATGACGGACGACGCTACTTCTACGTGCTGCCGTTCCAGGACCGTTACATCTGGGGGGCTACCGCCGCGATGCTGGTCAACTTCCATCACGTGCTGACGTCCGGCTGAGTGCCAGTGACATCGACCCGATGACCGCGGAAATCCTTTTCCTGATCGCCTGTGCAGGGCTGGGCGCGTTCTGGTTCGACTCGATGCGTGCCCGCGAGGCCGCCCTCGACAGTGCGCGCCGCTCGACGGAGGCTGCTGGCTGCCAGCTGCTCGACGCGACGGTTTCCCTCGCGTCAGTGCGGCCGGTGCGAGAGCAGGGGGGGATGCTGCGGCTGCGCCGGACCTACCGCTTCGAGTTCAGTGATGACGGGATGCGCAGGCTTCAGGGCTGCGTGACCCTGTCTGGAAGCCGACCAGAACGGGTCGAGCTCGAGCCGCACCGCGAGCAGCCGCCGACCTGGACGGTGGTCCGCGGTGGACGCGACCTCGACGACGAATCGTACTGAGGCGCGCCCCGAGGCGAACGGTCAGCCGAACGGCTTGCCGCCGAGGAGCGATTCGAGCCCCTGTGGCACCAGCGATTGCAGGTCGCCGACCGTGCCATCCGGTGTGAGCTTGTCGACCACATCGGGCAACAGCGAAGCGACCGACTGCGACGCCTGTTCCGGCGACGTCCCGATCTGCGCGGCGAGCGCGGAAATCCAGTCGCCGCCGAGCGCCTGCTGCAATTGCGCGGGATCTACCGGCAGGTTCGACCCGGTTCCGACCCAGGACGCCGCCTGCTCTCCCAGGCCGCCCTGCTGGAGTCGATCGATGAGGCCCTGCAGACCGCCCGGCTGCTGCAGCAGGCCCAGCGCCATCTGCAGCAGAGGATTCTGCTGTCCGCCGCCGCCCAGTTGCTGGAGGAGTTGGCCGCCGATGCCGCCGGCGAGTTGGTCGAGCAGTCCCATGCATGTCTCCTTCACGATGATGGTTCAGCGTCTCATGAATGCCGGGGTAGTTCAACCGTCCTGGTCATGCGCATGCCGGCGCCAGATCAACGCCATCGATGCCGTCACCACCAGGCCGAATACCATCACGGCGCCGTGCACGCCGATTCCCGCGCGGATCATCAGTGCGTAGGCGCCCAGCATCAGCAGGATGCTCAGGTTCTCGCTGAAGTTCTGCACCGCGATCGAACGGCCGGCACCCATCAGACGCTGGCCTCGATACTGCAGCAGGGCATTCATCGGCACGACGAAGTAGCCGCCGAACGCGCCGATCAGCACCAGCAGCGGGATCGCAGCCAGCGAGGAGGTGACGAAGGTCATCGCCAGCACGGCCAGGCCCATCGCGATGCCGACCGGCAGCACCTGCACCGATTGTTCCAGCCGCACCGCGCGCGCCGCTATCGCGGCACCCAGTGCAATGCCCACGGCTACGACCGCGGTGAGGCGCGTGGCTTCCTCGAGCGAGTAATCCAGCGCAAGGGCAGCCCATGCAAGGATGATCAGGCGCAGCGTCGCGCCGGCACCCCAGAACAGCGTCGTGACCGCCAACGACACCCGACCGAGCGGGTCGCGCCACAGCAGCCGGGAGCAGTGGACGAACTCGCGCACCAGCGCGACTGGCCCGGGGCCGCCCGGCCGGCGTGTCGGCTTCGCCGAGGGCACGTACAGGTTCGCGACCGCTGCTGTACCGTAGATCGCCAGCAGGAAGAGCAATGCGATCTTCGGCGCGCTATCGAGGTGCAACTGCAGCAGCGGCAGGTGCGACAGGCCGGCCCACGCGGCGAGCGCGCGGTCGCCGATCAGCGCGCTACCGAGGATCGCGCCGAGGACGATGGCGGCCACGGTCAGGCCTTCCATCCAGCCATTGGCCATCACCAGCCGCTCGGTCGGCAGCAGTTCCGTGAGGATGCCGTACTTGGCCGGCGAGTACATCGCCGCGCCGAGGCCCACCAGCGCGTAGGCGGCGAGCGGATGCCCACCCCACAGCATCGCCGCGCAGCCTGCCATCTTCAGGGCGTTGCTGATGGACATGACGCGGCCCTTGGGCATGCAGTCGGCGAGGGTTCCGACGAAGGGTGCCAGCAGGATGTAGGAGAAGACGAAGCATTGCTGCAGCACCGGGACCTGCCAGGCTGGCGCGGCCTGCTGGGACAGCAGTGCGATCGCCACGAACAGCAGCGCGTTGTCGGCCAGTGCGGAAAGGAACTGGGCTAGCAGCAGCGTGCGGAAGCCGCGTCGTGGCCGGGCGGGGCGGGCGTCCTTGGTCAGCGCCAGGGAACTGTGGTTGAATGGATCATCGTTTTCCGTTCCCGCTGCCATGGCCGATCGCCGTCTCCAGGTGTTCCATGCGGTTGCCCGCCTGATGTCCTTCACGCGCGCAGCCGAAGAACTCTGCATGACCCAGCCAGCGGTGACGTTCCAGGTGAAGCAGCTCGAGGAACAGTACAACACCCGGCTCTTCGATCGCAGCCACGGGCGCATCTCGCTGACCGCCACCGGCCAGATCGTGTTCGATTATGCGGGCCGTATCGTGAGGCTGAACGAAGAACTCGAAACCCGCATCGGCGAAACGACCGGTGGCGTACGTGGCCCCCTGATGCTCGGGGCGAGCCTGACGATCGCGGAGTTCATCCTGCCGCGCATCCTCGGCGAATTCAAGGCGCGCTACCCCGAGGTTCGTACGCAGATGACGGTAGCCAATTCCGAATCGATCGAAACGCGCGTGGCCGATCACGCGCTGGATGTCGGCCTGATCGAGTCGCCATCGACGTTGCCCAGCCTGACCACCGAGGTATGCTGCGAGGACGAACTGGTACTGATCTGCGCCGCATCGCACCCGTTCGCCAGCCGGGTTTCCGTGACGCCGCAGGATGTCGCAGCGCAACCGTTCATCAGCCGCGAGACGGGCTCAGGTACGCGCGAGTTCACCGACCAGTATTTCCGGCAGGCGGGTGTTGCACCCGACGATCTCAACCTGGTGATGGAGCTGGGCAGTCCCGAGGCGATCAAGGGGCTGGTCGAGACGGGACTTGGCGTGTCGATCATGTCTCGTGCGTCGATCGCCAAGGAATTGCGCCTGGCCTCGGTGGTCGCGCGGCCGCTCGAGCCGCCCCTGATCCGCATCCTGTCTCTGGTGCGCCCGAAGGACCGGTTCCAGTCGCGCCTGGTCGCCACCTTCATCGATTTTGCGCTGACTCGCATGAGGCAGTCGATGCGCGGGCACGACGAGGCACGGGCCGTGGCCGGCGCGAGGGGCGCCTGATGCCGCGCCCGCTGCAGGCCGTGATCGACCTGGCCGCGCTGGCTGCGAACCATGCGCTCGCCAGGGCGCTTGCGCCGCGCGCACGCGTGCTGGCGACGATCAAGGCGAATGGCTACGGCCACGGACTGCCCCGCGTCGAACGCGCGCTGGCCGATGCCGACGGCTTCGCGGTATGCGAGATCGACCAGGCGGCGGCGCTGCGCGAGCGGGCGCGCTCGGCACGCTGCGACCGGCCGGTACTGCTGCTAGAAGGCTTCTTCTCGACGCCGGACCTCCTGGTGTGCGCCAGCGAGGGCATCTGCCCGGTCGTGCACGACCAGGCCCAGGTCGATATGCTCGAACAGACGCGGCTGGAATCGCCGATCGATGTCTTCGTCAAGATGAACAGCGGCATGAACCGCCTCGGCTTCGCCCCCGAGCGATTCGGCGTCGCGGTCGAGCGGTTGCATGCGTCGCACTCGGTGCGCTCGATAACGCTGATGACCCATTTCGCGGCGGCCGACGAGGCCGAGGGCGTCGCAGCGCAACTCGAGGTGTTCGAAGCCCATGCCGCGCCGTTCGGCGCGCTGCGCCGGTCGCTGGCGAACTCGGCGGCGCTCCTGCGCTATCCGCAGACCCATGCCGATTGCGTACGGCCGGGCATCATGCTTTATGGCGTATCGCCGTTCGCCGATCGCACCGCGGCTTCGCTCGGCCTGCGTGCGGTGATGTCGCTCGAGGCAGAAGTGATCGCGGTACAGACGCTCGCCGCGGGCGACCGCGTCGGCTATGCGGGTGTCTTTCGCGCCGAGGCGCCGATGCGCGTTGGCATCGTCGCCTGCGGCTATGCCGACGGCTACCCGCGCCATGCGCCGACCGGCACGCCGGTGCTGGTCGACGGCCGGCGCAGCCGCACCCTTGGCCGGGTATCGATGGACATGCTGGCGGTGGACCTTACCGGCATGCCTGAGGCGGGCGTGGGTACGCCCGTCGTTCTCTGGGGAGGGGCACTGCCGGTCGAGGAGGTGGCGGCGGCAGCCGGCACGATAGCCTATGAACTGCTGTGCGCGCTGGCACCGCGCGTGCCCGTGCGTGAAGCGTTCCCCGATACCCCGACGGTCGCCACCGTCGAAGCGGGCTGAGCTGCCGCGGTGGCGCGCGACCGTACCCTCCATGTCTGCAGCGCCTGCGGTGCGCAGTCGACCAAGTGGCAGGGGCAGTGCCCGGGCTGCAACGAGTGGAACACGCTCGTCGAGACGGTTGTCAGCAGCCACCCCGGCGCGGCCGGAGGCAAGTCGGCTGCGGGCGCTGCCGGCAGTTCGCGTCCGGTGTCTTCGCTGTCGCAAATCACGCCACATGCCGAACCGCGCTTCGAAACCGGCAGCACCGAGCTCGATCGCGTGCTCGGCGGCGGACTGACCCGGGCTAGCGTGGTGCTGATCGGCGGCGATCCCGGGATCGGCAAGTCGACGCTGCTGCTGCAGGCCATGGCAACGATGTCGGCGAACCGCCGCTCCCTGTACGTGACCGGCGAGGAGTCGATGGAGCAGGTTGCACTGCGCGCACGCAGGCTCGGCGTCGATGCCTCCGACCTCGGGCTGCTCGCGGAGACGCAGCTCGAGAACATTCTGGCGACGCTTTCGGCCGAGCACCCTGACGTGGCGGTGATCGACTCGATCCAGACCGTCTATTCGGGGCAACTGATGTCGGCACCCGGATCGGTGTCGCAGGTGCGCGAATGCGCGGCGCAGTTCACCCGTTTCGCGAAGGCATCCGGCTGTGCGCTGGTGATGGTCGGCCATGTCACCAAGGAAGGCGCGCTCGCCGGTCCGCGCGTGCTCGAGCACATGGTCGATACGGTGCTCTACTTCGAGGGCGAGACCCATTCCAGCTTCCGGCTGATCCGCGCGTTCAAGAACCGCTTCGGTGCAGTCAATGAACTGGGCGTGTTCGCGATGACCGAGAAGGGGCTGAAGGGCGTCTCGAATCCTTCGGCAATGTTCCTGTCCCAGCACGAAGCGGAGGTGCCCGGTGCCTGTGTCACCGTGACGCTGGAGGGCACCCGGCCGCTGGCGGTGGAACTGCAGGCGCTGGTCGACGATGCGCACGGGTCGAATCCGCGTCGGCTGACCGTCGGCCTGGAAAACAACCGGCTGGCGATGCTGCTTGCCGTGCTGCACCGCCATGCCGGCATCGCCTGCAACGACCAGGACGTATTCGTCAACGCGGTGGGGGGCGTGCGGATCGGCGAGCCGTCCGCGGACCTGCCGGTGCTGCTCGCGATCGTGTCCTCGC
Organism: Rhodocyclaceae bacterium; assembly: GCA_020248265.1. NCBI lineage: Bacteria > Pseudomonadati > Pseudomonadota > Betaproteobacteria > Rhodocyclales > Rhodocyclaceae > Rhodocyclaceae bacterium. Next base: position 160,980 of record JADCHX010000010.1, on the reverse strand, counting down.
TGCGTGGGCGAGCGGTGCCCGGCAAGCTGATTGCGTTCGGCGAGGTCGGACTGGCCGGCGAGATCCGCCCGGTGGTGCGCGGCCAGGACCGGATAAAGGAAGCGGCCAAGCTCGGGTTCACCCGGGCGATCGTGCCTGCCGCGAACCGGCCGAAGCAGCCGATAGATGGCATCGAGATCGTCGGCGTCAAGCGCATCGAGGAAGCGCTCGCGGCGCTGCGCGGCTGAACGATCGCGCCGACCCGGCTGGTGCGCGAGGCACGGCGCCGCCGTTCGGCACCGGCATTGCAGGCCGGGCGTCCGCGCGACCGGCTATAATCGCGGGCTGTCTTTGGTCTCCCGGGGGGCGGTTCCAGATGAAGGTGCTGGTCGCAGTCAAGCGCGTGGTCGATTACAACGTCAAGGTGCGGGTGAAGGCCGACGGTACCGGCGTGGACATCGCCAACGTGAAGATGTCGATGAATCCCTTCGACGAGATCGGTGTCGAAGAGGCGATCCGTCTCAAGGAAGCCGGTGCCTGCAGCGAGATCGTGGTCGTCTCGCTCGGCGTCCCGCAGTGCCAGGAGACCTTGCGCACCGCGCTTGCGATGGGCGCCGACCGTGCCATCCTGGTCGAGACCGATGCCGAACTGCAGCCGCTGGCGGTGGCGAAACTGCTCAAGGCGGTGGTCGATCGCGAACAGCCGAAGCTCGCGATCCTCGGCAAGCAGGCGATCGACGATGATGCGAATCAGACCGGACAGATGCTCGCCGCACTGCTCGACTGGCCGCAGGCCACGTTTGCCTCGAAGCTCACGATCGTCGGCGAGCGCGCCGAGGTGGTTCGCGAGATCGATGGCGGCCTCGAGTCGCTGTCGATCGGCCTGCCGGCGGTGATGACCACCGACCTGCGGTTGAACGAGCCGCGCTACGTCACGCTGCCGAACATCATGAAGGCGAAGAAGAAGCCGCTCGAGGTGCTGAAGCCCGATGCGCTCGGGGTTGACCCGGCGCCTCGGCTCGCCACGCTGAAGGTGGAAGAGCCGCCGAAGCGGCAGGCCGGCGCCAAGGTCGCCGATGTGAAGGAACTGGTCGCGAAGCTCAAGGGCGAAGCGAAGATCATCTGAGCGGGGACGAGACATGGCTATCCTGGTCGTTGCAGAACACGATGAGGGCGTGCTGAAGTCAGGCACGCTGAATACGATCACAGCGGCCACGCAGATCGGGGCCGACGTGACGGTGCTGGTCGCAGGCGACGGCAGCGCGGCGGTCGCGGCCGAGGCGGCCAAGGTCGCCGGCGTATCGCGGGTGCTTGTCGCCGACGCGCCGCATTACGGAAAACCGACGGCGGAAAACATCGCGGCACTCGTGCTGTCGGTAGCCGGGCACTACGGCCATGTAATGGCGCCGGCGACCAACTTCGGCAAGAACTTCATGCCGCGCGTTGCCGCGCGCCTGGACGTCGCGCAGATTTCCGAGATCTCCGCGGTGGTGTCGCCCGATACTTTCGTGCGCCCGATCTATGCCGGCAATGCACTGGCAACGGTGCAGTCGAAGGATGCGATCAAGGTCCTCACCGTCCGCCCGACGGCGTTCGAGCCAGCCGCCACCGGTGGCAGTGCGCCGGTCGAGGCGGTCGCCGCCGTCGCCGATACCGGACAGTCGACGGTCACCGGCCGCAACCTCACGAAGAGCGAGCGGCCGGAACTGGCAGCGGCACGCATCATCGTGTCGGGCGGGCGCGGCATGGGCAACGGCGAGAACTTCAAGCTGCTGGAAGCGCTGGCCGACAAACTCGGCGCAGCGGTCGGTGCCTCGCGGGCTGCGGTCGATGCCGGTTTCGTCCCCAACGACTACCAGGTCGGACAGACCGGCAAGGTGGTCGCGCCGGAACTGTACGTGGCTGTCGGCATCTCGGGGGCGATCCAGCACCTCGCCGGCATGAAGGACAGCAAGGTGATCGTCGCGATCAACAAGGACGCCGAGGCGCCGATCTTCCAGGTCGCAGATTACGGATTGGTCGCCGACCTGTTCCAGGCCGTGCCGGAACTCACCGCGGAACTGGGCTGACCAGGTCGAGCGTGCGTCTCGCCGCCGGGACGGATCCCGGCGGTGCCTTCGCGAAAGATGCCCGGATCAGCGTACCCCGGCCGGCCGGACCATCGTCGATCGTCACGCGGGCAGCGTGCACGTTGGCGATCTCTTGTACGATCGCGAGCCCCAGGCCGCTCCCGTCTCCGATCGTACCGGGAGCCCGGTAGAAGCGTTGGAACACCTGTTCACGCTGTCCTGACGGTATCCCCGGACCATCGTCGACCACGCTCAGCACGGCGTTGTCGGACTCTACTGCCGTGCGTACGGTGATCGAGCCACCTGCTGGCGTATAGCGGATCGCGTTCTCGATCAGGTTGTCGAGCAGGTCGCGCAGCAGCCGCGCGTCGCCGACGATCGGGGCCGCCTCCAGTTCGAAGCCGAGATCGAGATCCTTCGCGAGCGCGCGCGGCACCCAGAGGGACGCCGCATCCTGGGCGACCGAACGCAGGTCCAGGGCGCGTAGCGCGTCCGGTCGGTGCCCGCCGGGTTCGGCTCGAGACAGGGCCAGCAACTGGTTGGCGAGGTGCGCGGCGCGCACCGTCGCGCTGCGCAACTGGTGCAGGCTGCGCAGCATCGGTTCCGGCGCCGGTTGCCGCAGCGCGAGCTCGACCTGGGTCTGCAGCCCCGCCAGCGGCGTACGCAACTGGTGCGCGGCGTTGGCGGTAAAGCGCTGCTGGGCGTCGAGCGCGTCGCGCAGGTCGCCGAGGAGGTCGTTCAGGGTGGCGACCAGTGGCCGTACCTCGGTGGGCGCGTAGCTCCCGTCCAGTGGCCGCAGATCGCGCGCAGAGCGCTGGGCGATTTCCGAGCGCAACCGCTCGAGCGGCGCGAGGCTGCGCAGTATGCCGAACCAGACCAGAACCATCGCCATGGTTGCCACCATCAGGTCCGGGATCGTCTCGCCGATCAGTATCTCGCGCGTGAGGCGGTTGCGCTTGACCATCGTCTCGGCGACCTGGATGACGACCGGGCCGTTCGGCTGCGGTACGTACAGTGCGGCGATTCGCACTCGCTCCGCGTTGACCGTGCCGTCGTAGAACGTACGGTGCCCGACCGGTACCACCGGCGGCGGTGGCGGCAGTTCGGGCTGGCCGGCCAGCAGTTCGCCGTTCAAGCGCGAGACCGAGAAGTAGATCCGGTCGTAGCTGTCGATGCGCAGCACGTCCTGCGCCACTTTCGGCAGGTCGAGCACGGTGTTTCCGCTCTCGCTGTCGACATGCTCGGCCAGCGCCAGGGCCGGGTCGAGGAGTGCCCGGTCATAGGTTATCGTAGCGGAGCGCAGCGCAACCCAGTACGAGAACAGTGTCCCGGCGACCAGCAGCAGTGCGAGCGGGATCGCCAGCCAGATCAGCAGTTGCTGACGCAGGCTTTGCCCGCGCAGGCCCGCGACACCCTCCGGCGACCGCGCGGGATGTGCCGTATCGGGGCGTGCGGCGTTGCCGACTTCGCGCGGCCTGGTCTCCGGTTCCGACCGGTCAGCCGGGCTCATTCTGCTCTTCGAGCAGATAGCCGAACCCCCTTACCGTCCGGATGCGCACGCCGCCTGCTTCCACTTTCGCGCGCAGACGGGACATGTAGACCTCGATGGCATTCATCGACAGTTCCTTGTCCCAGTTCGACAAGGCCTGCATCAGGTTTTCCTTGGACACGACCTGGCCGGCACGCAGCATCAGATTCTCGAGCACGCTCCATTCGCGGCTGGTCAGGTCGATGGCCTGGCCGCTGAGGGTCGCCCGTCGCGCCACGGTATCGAGCAGCAGCGGCCCGTTGCGCAATTGCGGATTCTTGTTCGCCTGGCCCCGGCGCAGCAGCGCGCGCACCCGCGCTTCGAGTTCCGGCAGCGCGAACGGCTTGGGCAGGTAGTCGTCGGCACCCAGGTCCAGCCCGTGGACGCGATCCTCGATTGCGTCTCGTGCGGACAGCACGAGCACCGGCACGTACTCGGGCCGCTTGCGCAGCCGGCGCAGGACTTCGAAGCCGTCGATGCCAGGCAGGCCGATGTCCAGTACGATGAGATCGTAGCGCTCGCGCAGGAGGGCAGCTTCGGCGGCCTCGCCGGTCACCACATGTTCGACCCTCAGTTCGGACTCGGTGAGGATGCGTGTCAGTCCGTCTGCCAGCGTAGCATCGTCTTCAACGATCAGGATCTTCACGCAGCACCTCTCCCTGGGTAGTGTCAGTTGATCGACGGGATGATGCACCTGCTACCTTGCTGCAGGCTTTCTTGGCTGACGGCGGGCGGTGAGGCAGGTTCACGCACGGAGCGCAGACGCCGCGCCGATGACAACCAGCTTTCGATTGCAATGGATGTACCCGGCGGCTAACCTGACCATATCGTCATCAGAAAGGAACATCGTTCGTGCATCGTCGAGCAGGTTCGTGCCTGAAGCGCGGCGCCAGGGCGTTTGTGGGCATGCTGGCCGTGGTGCTGTCGGGTACTTGCATCGCCGGCGCGCCCCCGTTGACCCTGGTCGACGCGCTGGGGATGGCGGAACGCAGCAATGCCTCGCTGCAGGCGGTGATCGCACGTCAGGATGCCGCACGGGCTGCGTCCGTCACCGCGCGCCAGTTGCCGAACCCCGACATCGAGGTGATCGCAGGTCCGGTCCGACCGCGCAGCATCGGTGGGCCGGACGGACATGCACTGGCGATCAACTTCGGGCAGCCGCTCGACTATGCCGGACTGCGTGCGGTCCGCGCCAGGCTGGCCGATCTCGGCAGCGATGGCGCGGAGGCCGCCGTCCGCACCTTGCGGCGCTCGCTGTATGCCCGGGTACGCGTCCACTTCTACCAGGTGCTGCAGCGACAGGAGCAACTGCGGATCGCCGAAGAGGAACTCCTCGCGCTGCAGCAGATCCGTGAGCGGGTGAACCTTCGGGTGCAACTGGGCGAGGCGCCGCGCCTTGATCTGATCCGTGCCGACACCGAGCTGCTGAACGCCCGGCGCAACCGTGATTCTTCAATCGTCAGGGTGGAGCAGGCGCGGGGCGCGCTGGCTTCGCTGATCGGCATGCCGCCGGGCGAACTGCCGCGTATCGAGGGCGCGCTGCCCTCGCTCACCGCCGTGCCGTCGCTCGTGGAGATCCGCGACCAGGCTCTGCGCAGCAGTCCGGAGCTCGGGCAACTGGAGGCGGAACAGCGGCGGGCTCGCGCCAGGGTTGAACTGGAGCAGGGCCTGCGCAGACCACAGGTCCGGATGCTGGTCGGCCACGACACCGAGCCGGACCAGACCCGTTGGCGCCTCGGGCTTTCGGTGCCGTTGCCGCTGTTCAACCAGCGCCAGGGGCAGATCCTGGAAGCGCAGGCCGACGCCTCATTCGCCGATGCGCAGTTCGCGTCGCGCCGGCAGCAACTGCTTGGCGAGATCGACTATGCGATTGCCGGCTACTCGATCGCGCGGCAGCAGGTCGACGCCTTCGAGAGCGGGCTGATCCGCCAGGCCGAACAGACAGTGCGCGTGGCCGAGGCCGCCTACCGTTTCGGTGAGCGCGGGATCATCGACTACCTCGACGCACAGCGGACGCTGCGTGGCGTGCGCCAGGAATACATCAATGCGCTGTACGAGGCGCGCTACGCGCTGATCGAAGTCGAGCGCCTGGTGGGCGTCGACGTGCTCGGAGGAATCAAATGAGCATCTGTCCGGAACGACGCCTGCGAACAGGAGCCGTGCTGGCCTGCGTCGCGCTTTCGATGCTGGCCGCCTGCGGGCGCGAGGCCGCGAAGCCGGCCCCGGTCACTGCGGCCACGCGCGACCCGATGCACGTGAAGGTCGATGCGGAACTGTTGAAGCGGCTGCAGGTGGTCCCCGCATCGCGCGCCGAGATCCAGGAGTACTTCCGGGTGGCCGGCAGCGTGCAGGTCGACGAAGACCGCGTGGCCCGCATCGGCTCATCGGTGACCGGCCGGATCACGGATGCACCGGGCTCGCTCGGCCTCGACGTGCGCGTGGGCCAGACGCTCGCGACGCTCGACAGCGCGGAACTCGCCTCTGCCCAGCGCAACTTCCTGAAGGCCGGGCTTGACCTGGAACTCGTGCAGCGCGCGGTGGAAAGGGCGCGCCTGCTGGTCAATGCGGACGTGATCGGCTCGGCCGAGCTGCAGCGCCGTGAGAACGAGCAGTTTTCCGCGGAAGCGGAGCTGCGTACCGCGCGTGGCAACCTGCTGATCCTCGGCATGAGTGGACAGGCCATCGAGCGGCTCGAGAACACACGCGCGATCAGCCCGGTGATCTCGATCGCGTCCAAGCTCTCCGGCACCGTCATCGAGCGGCGCGTGACGGTCGGCCAGGTGGTGCAGCCGGCCGATCAATTGTTCACGATCGCTGACCTGTCCCAGGTCTGGGTGGTGAGCGAGGTGCCGGAGGAGCAGGCTTACGGCGTTCGCGTAGGCGATCCGGTCGAGGTGGTCATTCCGGCGCTGCGCGACCGCAGACTCGAGGGCAAGGTGACGTTCGTCGGCAACACGGTCAATCCGGAGACGCGCACGATCACCGTGCGTACCGTGCTGGCCAACGCGGATCGGTCGATCAAGCCGTCGATGCTCGCATCGATGGCGATCCGCGAGCCGTTGCGGCGGGCGCTGGCAGTGCCAGCCGCGGCGGTGGTACGCGACGGAAACCGTGACCATGTATTCGTGCAGGCAAAGCCCGGCCTTTTTCACCTGCGCCCGGTCAACCTCGGCCCGGAGAGTAACAACGGCCTGCGGCCGGTACTCGGCGGGCTGACCGAAGGAGAGTCCGTGGTCGTCGATGGTGCCTTTCACCTCAACAACGAGCGCAACCGCCAATGATCGAAGCGATCGTTCGTGCGAGCCTGCGGCAGCGGCTCGTGCTGCTGGTGATCTTCGTCGTGCTTGGCCTTTTCGGCGCGCGCTCGGTGCAGAAGCTGTCGCTCGACGCCTTCCCCGATGTCACGACCATCCAGGTGCAGGTGGCGACCGAGGCCCCTGGCCGCTCGCCCGAGGAGGTCGAACGGTTCGTCACCGTGCCGATCGAGATCGCGCTGACCGGCCTTCCCGGACTGCGCGAGATGCGTTCGCTCAATCGCGCGGGGCTGTCGCTGGTGACGCTGGTGTTCAGCGACGCGACCGACGTGTATTTCGCGCGCCAGCTGGTGCTCGAGCGCCTGATCGAGGTGCAGGCGAGGCTGCCGGGCGACACGGTGCCGGTGCTCGGGCCGGTGTCCACCGGCCTGGGGCAGGTCTATCAGTACACGCTGGAGCGGGCCGACGATGGCCGGCGCGCACTCACGCGCGCAGAACTCACCGAGCGGCGCATCGTGCAGGACTGGGTGGTACGTCCGATGCTGCGCGGCATCTCCGGCGTGGCCGAGGTCAATTCCCACGGGGGCTATGTACGGCAGTACCAGGTGCTCGCCGATCCGCAACGCATGCGCGGCTTCAACGTGCGCCTGGCCGAGATCTACACGGCACTGGAACGCAACAATGCGAACAGCGGCGGCGGGATACTGCCGCGCGGCGCCGAACAGTACCTGATCCGCGGTGTCGGTCTGGTGCGCACGCTGGAGGACATCGGCAACATCGTGATCAAGGAAATCGGCGGAACGCCGGTATTCCTGCGCAGCGTGGCCACGATCACCCTGGGCGAGGAGGTCAGGGTGGGCGCGGCGGTCAAGAACGGCGATACCGAGGCGGTGGCCGGCATCGTCATGATGATCCGTGGCGGCAATGCGCGCGATGTCGTCAGCCGGGTCAAGCAGCGGGTGGACCAGATCAACGAACAGGACCTGCTGCCCGGAGGCCTGAAGATCGTCCCGTTCTACGACCGCACCGAACTCGTCGATTCGGCCCTCTACACGATCGTCAAGGTGCTGCTCGAGGCGATCGTGTTCGTGGTGATCATCCTCATGGTTTTTCTCGGCGACATCCGGTCCAGCCTGATCGTCGTGGCGACGCTGCTGCTGACGCCGCTGTTCACCTTCATGGTGATGAACCAGTACGGCATCTCGGCGAACCTGATGTCGCTCGGCGGGCTGGTGATCGCGATCGGCCTGATGGTCGACGGTTCGGTCGTGGTGGTCGAGAACACGTTCAAGCGGCTGGGCGAGGCGCGCGACTCCGGCGAGAACCGGCTGCGTATCGTGCTGCGCGCCGCAGGCGAGGTGGGCGTTCCGGTGGTGTTCGGCGTAGGCATCATCATCGTCGTGTTCATGCCGCTGCTGACCCTGACCGACATGGAGGGCAAGATGTTCGGCCCGCTGGCGCAGGTGATCGGCATCGCGCTGGCGATCTCCCTCGTACTGTCGCTCACGCTCACGCCCATCCTCGCGTCGTACATGCTGAAGGGTGGTGCCGACCACGACACGCTCGTGATCCGGATGATCAAGCCCGGCTACCTGCGCCTGCTCGACTGGTCGGTCGCGCACGAAAAGTCGGTGGTCGCGATCGCGATCGGACTGCTCGCCGCTGCCGGCGCGGCGTTCCCGTTCCTCGGCACGGCCTTCGTCCCGGTGATGCAGGAGGGCGCGGTCACGCCGCAGATCATCCGCGTACCCTCGGTATCCCTGGAGGAGTCGCTGCGTACCGAGTTCGAGGCGATGAAGCTGGTGTCGCAGGTGCCGGGCGTGAAGATGGCGGTGTCCACCCTTGGCCGGGGCGAGAGCCCGGCCGACCCCGCCGGGATGAACGAATCGGGCCCGGTGGTGAGTCTGCTGTCGCCCGACGAGCGCCCGGAGGGTTTCAAGCGACAGTCCGACATCGAGCGCCGGATCCGCGAAGTCCTGTCCGTGCTGCCCGGCGTGCAATTGGTGATGAGCCAGCCGATCCAGGAGCGGGTCGACGAAATGGTCACCGGCGTGCGCTCGCAGGTTGCGATCAAGCTGTTCGGCGAGGACCTCGCCGTGCTGCGTCAGAAGAGCGAGGAGATCGCGCGCGTGCTCAACGGCATCGAGGGCACCCGCGACCTTCGGCTGGACAGGGTGAGCGGCCAGCCTTACCTGACCATCGACATCGATCGCACGGCGATCGCGCGCTACGGCATCAACGTGTCCGACGTGCACGACGTGATAGAGACGGCGATCGCCGGCCGCCAGGCTACCGAGGTGTTCGAAGGGGAACGCCGCTTCGCAGCCGTGGTGCGTTATCCGGAGCCCTACCGCGACAGCATCGAGGCGATCGGCAATATCCTGTTCACTTCGCCCAATGGTGCGATGGTGCCGCTCAAGAGCCTGGCGACGATCACGGTGGTCGACAGCGCACCGGTGATCGCGCGCGAATCGGGGCGCCGCCGGATCGTGATCGGGTCCAACGTGGCCGGTCGCGACCTGGGCGGCTACGTAGCCGAGGCCCAGACGCGCATCGCGGAAAAAGTCGACTTGCCGGACGGTTACACGCTGGAATGGGGCGGCCAGTTCGAGAACATGGAGCGGGCGCTGGGCCGGTTGTCGGTGATCGTGCCGATCACGGTCGCGACCATCTTCTTCCTGCTCTTCATCCTGTTCAAGTCCTTGCGCTGCGCAGCACTGATCATCCTCGTGCTGCCGTTTGCGTCGCTGGGTGGCATCTTCGGCCTGCTGCTGTCGGGCGAGTTCCTGTCGGTGCCGGCATCGGTCGGCTTCATCACGCTATGGGGGATCGCGACCCTGAACGCGGTGGTGCTGGTCGAGTACATCCGTCACCTGCGCGGCGAAGGGCTGGACGTTCGCGAGGCCGTGGTCGAGGGCTGCAAGGCGCGCCTGCGGCCGGTGCTGATGACTGCTTCGGTGGCGATGCTCGGATTGATCCCGATGCTGTTCGCCACCGGCCCTGGTTCTGAAGTCACCCGTCCGCTGGCGGTGGTGGTGATCTCCGGCCTGGTCACCTCGACGTTGCTCACGCTGGTTGTGGTTCCTGCCCTGTTCAAGTGGTTCGACGAGAAGCCGATCGAGGCGTGACCGCGAGGGCTGCCCGGGCCGATGACGGCGCCGGGCCTGTGCATGGCATGCTTCCGGAGAGGAGAGGCGATGAAGGAGATAAAGGCAATCGTGAGGCCGGCGCGGCTCGACCGGGTGAGCGACGCATTGCGCAAGCTGCCCGGCTTCCCCGGCATGAGCGTCGGCAAGGTCGAGGGTTGCAGTCGATTTCCGTCCGGTCAGAATCCGCGCAATCCCAAGGAGGCGCTGACCGAATTCTCCAGCAAGATGCGTATCGAGATGGTCTGTCCCGACGAGATGGTCGATCCGATCATGCGGCTGATCGCCGAACATGGGTTCACTGGCCAGGCGGGTGATGGTCTGGTCTGGGTGACCGATGTCCTGCACCGGGTACGTCTGGTCGAGAGGGAGCGCGACCTCGCGGCGATGGAAGCGTCCGCGTTACCCGGTACCGGCCCGTACTGACGGGCAGCGCCGGCTTTGGCTTGCCACCCGATTCAGTGGCGGGTGCGGCTGCCAGGTGACCGGGTGCCGCCGACGAAGAGCTGTGCCGCATCGACCGGATCGAAGCGGTACGCTCGATTGCAGAACTCGCAGGTCACCTCGATGCGCCCCTGCTCGGCGAGCACCGACTCGACCTCCTCCGGCCCGAGCATGGTGAGCATCGATTCGACGCGTGCCTTCGAGCAGGCGCATCGGAAGGCGAGTGGCTGGGGCTCGAACAGGCGGACGTCCTCTTCATGGAACAGCCGGCGTACGACATCCAGGGGCGCGAGGCCGAGCAGCTCCGCGGCTTCGACCGTACCGGCCAGCATGCAGACGCGGTCCCAGCGGTCGGCATCGTCGTCGGCCGACTCGGGCAGCCGCTGCAGCAGCAGGCCGCCGACCCGCATGCCGTCTGCCGCGACGGTGAGCGTGGTCTCTATCTGTTCGGAGTGCCTCATGTAGTGCATCAGCATCTCTGCCACGTTGTCGCCGACGACCTCGACCACGCCCTGGTAGCTCTGGGAGCCGTCCGGCTGTATCAGCGTGATCGCACAGCGCGCATCGCGCAGCAGGTCTGCAAAGCCGGCCTGCTCTGGCAGCGCATCCCACTTCGCGGTGGCCCGCAACGTGCCGGCGCTCGTGCATTCGACCACCAGCAGACGCAGTGGCCCGCTACCCTGCACCTGCAACAGCATCGCGCCGTCGAACTTGAGTGTCGCGGACAGCAGCGCGCTCGCCGCCATCATTTCGCCGAGCAGCGTCTGCAGCAGCGGCGGGTATTCGTGGCGCTCGAGCACCGCGCGCCATGTCGCGTCGAGCTGAACGATCTCGCCGCGAATCGGCGCACCTTCGAACATGAACCTGCGTATGGAATCGGACATCGTTGCCCCGTCGTTCAGCGGGTGCCGCCGCCGGCGGGAAGGTCGCCGCCCGGCTGTACCTCGGGCACCAGGACCAGCGCCGCCAGCGGCGGCAGTTTCAGCCACATCGATGCAGGCTGGCCCGACCATGGTTCGGTCGACGCATCGACAAAGCCCGCGTTGCCCAGGTTGCTGCCGCCATAGAGCGACGCGTCGGTATTGAGTATCTCCCGGTAGCGCCCCGCCTGCGGCACGCCGAGCCGGTGCGCGAGGCGCGGCACGGGGGTGAAGTTGAGCGCGACCACTGCATGACGGCCGTTGCGGGCGCGGCGGATGAATGTCAGCACCGACTGCTCCGCATCGTTGCAGTCGATCCACTCGAAGCCGGCGGATTCGAAATCGAGCTGGTGCAAGGCCGGTTCATCGCGGTAGAGCCGATTCAGGTCGCGCACCAGCGAATGGACGCCCTGGTGCCAGTGCAGCGAGAGCAACGGCCAGTCGAGCTCGCGCTGGGAGTTCCATTCGCGGCCCTGCCCGAACTCGTTACCCATGAAGGACAGCTTGCGCCCCGGGGTGGTGGACTGTAGCGCGAGCAGCAGGCGCAGGCCGGCAAAGCGCTGCCAGTCGTCACCGGGCATCCGGTCCAGCAGCGATCGCTTGCCGTGCACTACCTCGTCGTGCGACAGCGGCAGCAGGAAGTTTTCGCTGTACGCGTACAGTTGTCCGAAGGTGAGCCGGTCGTGGTGGTAGCGCCGGTGGACCGGATCGAGGCGCATGTACGACAGCACGTCGTGCATCCAGCCCATGTTCCACTTCATCGAGAACCCGAGCCCGCCGAGCCAGGTCGGGCGCGAAACCATGGGCCAGGAGGTGGATTCCTCCGCGATGGTCAGTGCACCGGGGAACTGCCCGTGCACCATCGCGTTGAGTTCGCGCAGGAAGTCGATCGCGCCGAGGTTCTCGCGGCCACCGAAGCGGTTGGGCAGCCACTGGCCGGGCTCGCGCGAATAGTCGAGGTAGAGCATCGAGGCCACCGCGTCCACTCGCAGCGCGTCGAAGTGGAACTCTGCGAGCCACCACGCAGCCGAGGAGAGCAGGAAGCTGCGCACTTCGTTGCGCTCGAAGTTGAAGACGCAGGTACCCCAGTCGGGGTGCAGCCCGAGGCGCGGGTCGTCGTGCTCGTACAGTGCGGTGCCGTCGAAGCGGGCGAGCGCGTAGGGGTCGCTGGGGAAATGCCCGGGCACCCAGTCGAGGATCACGCCGATGCCGGCGCGATGGCAGCAATCGATCAGGTACTTCAGGTCGTCCGCACTGCCGAAGCGACTCGTCGGCGCGAAATAGCCGACGCTCTGGTAGCCCCAGGATTCGTCGAGCGGGTGCTCGGTCAGCGGCAGGAATTCGATGTGCGTGTAGCCGAGGTCGCACACGTACGGCAGCAGCGTCTCGGCCAGTTCGCGGTAGCCGTAGAAGCGGCCGTCGGGATGGCGTCGCCAGGATCCGGCGTGTACCTCGTAGACATTCATCGGACGTTCCAGCCACGGCGTATCTGCCCGCTGTTTCATCCAGGTGCCGTCGCGCCATTCGTGGTTGCCGCGCGCCGGCGTGACGCTGGCGTTGCCGGGTCTGACTTCGCAGGCGCGCCCGTACGGATCGCTGCGGGTGAACACCGCGCCGGTGTCGCGGTTGCGGATCTCGAAGCGGTACAGCATGCCCGCCGGCAGGTCTGGCATGAACAGCTCCCAGACGCCGGAGGCACCGCGCGGACGCATCGGATGCACCATGCCGTCCCAATGGTTCCATTCCCCGACCAGACTGACCCGCTCCGCGTTGGGTGCCCACACCGAAAATCGATAGCCGGGAACGGCGCCGGCAGGCGCCGGCACGCAGCCGAGCGTCCGCCACGCCTGGGTCAGCCGTCCTTCGTTGAACAGGTACAACTCGTCATCGGAGATCTGTGCGGCGAACGAATACGGATCGCACCACTCGCGCTGCGTGCCGTCGTCGAAGGCTGCGCGCAGCCGGTACGGCCACGCCGGGGCGGTGCTGCCGTGCCACTCGAACAGGCCGCGTCTGTCGTGGCAGGCTAGCAGTTCGCCTGCGTCCCCCGCCGTGCCGCTCGCCTGCGCAGGCAGCAGCCGCACCTCGCGTGCCCGTGGTTCGTAGACGCGGACCACCCACTTCTTGCCGTCAGGATGCAGGCCGAGCAGGCTGAACGGATCATGCAGCCTGCCTTGCAGCAGGCGCTCGAACGCGCCCCCGGGGTCGTGCTGCGGGTTGTCGCAGGCCGGAAAGGTCGGAACCGGAGCCCGGTCCGGCGAATCCAACATTCCGTTGACTTGCGTCGGCAGGTCGTGTCTCATGGTCGCGCCTAGCATACAGGACTGTTCCGGGCCCTCCACCATGATGGTCACCCCAGAAAACAGAGAACGGGCCGCAGCTGCGATCGCGCTTGCTGAGGGAGCTTCTACCCCCCGTTTCGTGAGCCAGCTCACGAAGAATGCGTTCGCACTGATCCTCGCCGGCGGGCGGGGCTCGCGGCTGAAGCAGCTCACCGACTGGCGCGCGAAGCCCGGGCTCGCGTTCGGCGGCAAGTTCAAGATCATCGACTTCGCGCTGTCGAACTGCGTGAACTCCGGTGTGCGGCGCATCGGCATCGCCACCCAGTACAAGTCGCACAGCCTGATCCAGCACATCCAGCGTGGCTGGAGCTTTCTCGACGGCCGCTTCGACGAGTTCGTGCAACTGCTGCCGGCACAGCAGCGGGTGGAAGAGGCCTGGTATCGCGGTACGGCCGACGCGATCTTCCAGAACCTGGACATACTGCGCGAACATGCGCCCGAGCATGTCGTCGTGCTGGCCGGCGACCACATCTACAAGATGGACTACGGCAAGCTGCTCGCCTGGCACGTGAGCCGGCAGGCCGACCTCACCGTTGCCTGCGTCGAGGTGCCGCGCCTCGAGGCCCGCGGGTTCGGTGTGATGCATGTCGACGAGAACGACCGGGTCACCGAATTCCTCGAGAAGCCCGACGATCCGCCGTCGATCCCCGGCGATCCCGAGCACGCGCTCGCCAGCATGGGCGTGTACGTGTTCAACGCGGCCTTCCTGTACGAGCAGGTGGTCCGCGATGCCGACGAGCCGAAGTCGACTCACGACTTCGGCAACGACATCCTGCCGCATCTGGTGCCGCGCTATCGCGTGTTCGCGCACCGCTTTGCCGACAGTTGCGTGCGCGCGCCGGGCGAGTTGCCCTACTGGCGGGACGTCGGCACGATCGATGCGTTCTGGGAAGCGAACCTCGAACTGACGCGCGTCACGCCCGCGCTCAACCTTTACGACAGCCGATGGCCGATCTGGACCAACCAGGAGCAGTTGCCACCGGCCAAGTTCGTGTTCGACGAGGACGATCGGCGCGGCATGGCCGTTGATTCGTTGATTTCGGGCGGTTGCATCATCAGCGGCTCGCTGGTGCGCGGATCGCTGCTCTACTCCAGCGTGCATGCGCATTCCTATTCGTCGGTCGAGCACTCGGTGCTGCTCTCGGGCGTCGATGTCGGGCGGCATGCGAAGCTGCGCCGCGTGATCGTCGACGAGGGCGCCCGCATCCCCGAGGGCATGGCGATCGGCTTCGACGCTGCCGAAGACCGCCGGCGCTTCTACGTTTCCGAAGGCGGGGTGACGCTGGTCACCGCCGAGATGCTCGGTCAGCCGCAGCGCCGCGGGCGCTGAGCGGCAGATGGTCCAGCGTCTCGACCTCGTGCTGTTCTGGCACATGCACCAGCCGGACTACCGCGACGCGGCCACCGGCGAGTTCCTGCTGCCCTGGGTGTACCTGCATGCGCTGAAGGATTACAGCGACATGGCCGCCCACTTCGAGCGGCACCCGGCGATGCGCGCCGTGGTCAATTTCGTACCGGTGCTGACGCGGCAGGTCGACGACTACCTTGCCCAGTTCGCCAGTGGCGAGTTCCGCGATCCGCTGCTGCGTGCGCTGGCGATCGAGGATCCTGCGCAGCTCTGCGCGCGCGATCGGGCGCAGGTGCTGGACCTCTGCTTCCGCGCCAACCCGCGAACGATGATCGAACCGTTCGCCGGCTATGCACGGCTGGCCGAGCTGCACCGTCGCTGTACATCCGATGGCGTCGACCTTACCGACTATCTGTCCGGCAGCTACCTGACCGATCTGGTCACCTGGTACCACCTTGCCTGGACTGGCGAGACGCTGCGCCAGGAGCAGCCGTTGCTTCGCCGGCTCTTCGCCCAGGGGGCTGGCTACGGCCCCGGCGAGCGGCGCGCGCTGCTGTCCCTGGTCGGCCGCGAACTCGAGCGGGTGCTGCCGCGCTGGAAGGCGCTCGCCGAACGCGGACAGGTCGAGCTGTCCACCACCCCGGATTGCCACCCGCTGGCACCGCTGATGTTCGATTTCGGCGCTGCCCGCCAGGCGCAGCCGCGGGCTGCACTGCCGCGGTCGGTGGCCTATCCTGGCGGCGCGGAGCGGGTCGCGGCGCATGTCGATCGCGCATTCATCGAGCACGAGGCACGCTTCGGTACGCCTCCCACCGGGACCTGGCCGGCGGAAGGCGCACTGTCGTGCAGCGTCGTCGACGCGCTCGCGGCGCGCGGCAGCCGCTGGGCTGCCAGCGGCGAGGCGGTCCTGATGAACAGCCTGCGGATCGGGGGGGGCGAGGTACCCGACCGTGCTGCGGTCCTGTACCGACCCTACCGGATGTCCAATGCACCCGGAATGCAGCTGTTCTTCCGCGACGATCGGCTGTCAGACCTGATCGGGTTCGACTATTCGCGCCGCCACAGCGGCGAGGCAGCCGCTCAGTTCGTGCAGGAACTGGAGGCGATTGCCGCCAGCTGGGCAGGGGATGAACCGCCGGTGGTCAGCGTGATGCTCGACGGCGAGAATGCCTGGGAGCACTTTCCCTACAACGGACACTACTTCCTCGACGAACTCTACCGTCGGCTGTCGTCGCATCCGGTGATCCGGCCGACGACGTTCGAGGCATTGATCGCGCGCGACGTTCCTGCCGCGCCGCTGCCGGCACTCTGCGCCGGCAGCTGGGTCTACGGAGACTTCGCCACCTGGGTCGGCGCGCCGGAGAAGAATCGCGCCTGGGACCTCCTGGTGGATGCTCGAGCCGCGTACCTGCGGGTCGCCGGAACGTTGCCGGATACGCAGCGGAGCGAGGCGACCCGGCGGCTGTCGATCTGCGAAGGGTCCGACTGGTTCTGGTGGTTCGGCGATTACAACCCGCAGCAGACGATCGCGAGCTTCGATTCGCTGTTCAGACTGCATGTCACCCGGCTGTACGAATCGCTCGGCCTGCCAGCACCTGCAGCACTGTCGGAGCGGATCAACAGTGGTACCGTCGGTGGCGAGGCTGAAGGTGGCGGATCGATGCGCAGGAGCTCGGTGGGCTGATCCGCGCGCCCGCCTGGTCACTGCCGGCGTGTCGAGCGGATTCAGTTTGCAGCGACTGGCGCAGGATCGCGCCGGTAGATTCGGTAAAGTTCCCTGCGATCGCCCGGTCGTGCGCCTTCCCAGACCTTCACCCAGGGCTCGCCACGTGAATCGGCGTCTCCCGCCCATCCCTGCCAGAGCAAGACGTTGCATGCCTGCGCAGCGGACGGCGTGCGCTCGATGCGCTGCGTCTTCACGCCCGCGAAGTAGTCGAACAGCGCGCGCTGGCTCTCGCCCAAGGCCTGGCTGGCCACGCAGCCCTCGGCGGGCAGGTGCACCTTCACCGCCTCGATCATCCCGCGGTAGGTCTTGCCGTAGTCGATGAACGCGAGGAGGAACAGGTTGGTGAGCACCCAGAACAGCGTGATACCGGATGCCCAGTTGATGATCGCGCGACGGTTCGAACGCCCGATGCGCCAGACCAGCCCGATCCAGAGCAGCGTCGCCGTCGCGCCGACGACGAGCGTGAGCGGGTCGAATCGGGCGTCGAAGCCGGGGTGGAGCTCGGACAGGCGGGCCGCGAGTGGTGTCGGCCATCCGGTCATCAGCGCGATATAGACCGTCCACAGCACGATGGCCAGCAGACCGAAGGTCATGATGCCGAACCAGTCGAGGAAGTTCGCCGCGCTCCGCTTGAGGGCGTCGATGGAAGCGGCTGCCAGCAGCGACAGCGGCAGCAGCATCGGCATGGCGTAGAGCTCGCGCGCGTCGGCCGACAATGACAGCGTTACGAACGTCACGCCGAACAGCAGCACCGGAAGTTGCAGTTGCGGCGTCACGAACGCCTCGCGCCCCCGCTGCCAGAGTACCCATGCTGCCAGCGGCAGCGCTGGCCAGGCGTACCAGAGCAGCATCACGAAGTACTCGCCTGGCGCCGATTCCGGTCCGAGGTCGTTCAGCCCGAGAAAGCGGCCGAAATCGTTCGTCAGGAACCATTCGTCGAAGAGGTCGGGCGAGCGGGCGTGCAGCGCGGCCGGCCAGACCGTCATCCATGGCAGGATCGCCAGGCCTGCGGCCAGCAGCACGAGAAGGTATCCGCGCCTGCGCCAGGTCGAGAACGCGACGGGCAGCAGCAGTGCGCAAAGCCCCAGCAAGGCCGGGGCGAGCAGCCCCTTGGCCATGAAGCCGAGTCCGGCACCGGTCCCCAGGGCGATGCCGGCCAGCACCGGCCGACGGGCGCTCAGGCACAGTCCGTACAGACCGATCGCAAAACCGGCGAGCAGAGCGGTATCGGTGATCATCTGGTGTGCGCGGATCAGCAGTCCGACGCAACCGATCAGGGCGAGGGGCGCGACCCAGCCATGCTCGCGGCCGTAGAGTTCCCGTGCCGAAAGCGCGATGAAGAAGAGCACGATCGACAGGTAGAAGGCCGTGGCGAGGCGGGCTGCGTCGTGCACTTCGAGCACGCCGCCAAAGAGGGATGCAAATGCGGCCGCCGTGACGAAGAAGGCCGGTGGCTTCTCCATGAACGGCTCGCCGGCCAGCGTGGGTACCACCCAGTCCCCGGTCTGCAGGATGTGCAGCACCAGGCCGAACGTGTACGCTTCGTCGGGTTTCCAGGGATCGTGCGGAAACAGGCCGGTGAAGATCCAGACCGCGCACAGGGCGATCGTGAACAGCACATGGCGCCGGTCGTACGGCTCCGCGGACCGGGCGCCCGGTGCAGCGTACAGGCGATGATCAGGGACCATTCAGGACCATTCGGTATCCGGGCCATGACCGGAGGCCGGTCCTGGATGCCAAACCCCGTTCCGGAAGGGGGGGCGTGCGCCTCGTCGGACGGTTGTTCGCGCCAGGCCTGCGGGGCCGACGCGGGTATCGACTACAAAGTCCAGGGGAGGTGGACGGGCGACGCCGCCCGATCCATCTGCTCGATGCGCAGCGCATGCGGCCGCACCGTCCCGTTCCTCGTCAGGCCGCTTTCCTGGCGTACTTCTGGCGGAACTTCTCGACGCGGCCAGCCGTGTCGAGGATCTTCTGCTTGCCGGTGTAGAACGGATGGCAGGCAGCGCAGACCTCGACCTGCAGGTCCTTGGCGAGCGTCGAGCGCGTCTTGAAGCTGTTGCCGCAGCTGCAGGTGACCGCGATCTCGGAATACGTCGGATGGACTTCGGCTTTCATGGGGAGACCCTTCGTTCTCTGTTCTTCGGCACTCGGGCTGCCGCAAAACCGCGAATAGTAACAGGGGCATAGGCTTTTGGCCAATCCCCTCGCCGGCAGCCGGCGCGGCCGATGTCTACAGATGGCTGTCGATGAACGCGGTGAGTTGCGACTTCGACATCGCACCCACTTTCGTCGCCTCGACCGCGCCGCCCTTGAACAGCATCAGCGTCGGGATGCCTCGCACGTTGTATTTCGTCGGGACACCGGAATTCTGGTCGATGTTGACCTTCGCCACCTTGAGTCGGCCGGCGTATTCGCCCGCGACGTCGTCGAGCACGGGGGCGATCAGCTTGCACGGACCGCACCATTCGGCCCAGTAATCGACCAGGACGGGCGTTTCGGACTGGAGCACATCGTGTTCGAACGTGGCGTCGCTGACGTGAATGATCTGATCGCTGCTCATGGCAACCTCGTTGCGTTGTTGTACCGAATTCGGGACGTCGAAAGACGGGGCGCGAATGCGCTGCCTCGCTGCCCCGAAGCGTAGCCGAAAACACGCCCGCCGCGTGCAGGTGCCGGCAATCGGGCCCGCCCAGCCCGGTCGCTGATAACATAGTGCCCTGCCGAAGCATGGACCAGAGAGAGGATTGCCGCACCATGGCTTATGTCGTCACCGAAAGCTGCATCAAGTGCAAGTACACCGACTGCGTCGACGTGTGCCCGGTGGATTGTTTTCGCGAAGGTCCGAACATGCTGGTGATCGACCCGGACGAGTGCATCGATTGCACCCTCTGCGTCGCCGAGTGCCCGGTCGAGGCGATCTTCGCGGAAGACGACGTGCCGGACGGACAACAGGACTTCATCAAGCTGAACGCCGAACTGGCGAAAACGTGGAAGCCCCTGATCGAGAAGAAGGACGAACTGCCGGGGGCGGACGAGTTCTCGAAGCTGAAGGACAAGCGGCAGTATCTCGAGCGCTGACCGCGCCTCGTACCGGCCTCGGGTGCCCGGGCAGGGCGGCATGAGCGAGGGCTTCGGCGACCCGGCGGCGGCGCGGCCGATGGTGCTGCGCATGCCGTACTCCGGGTTCCTCCAGCACGCGGCGACAGCGATCGTCGAGCGGCACCGCGACTGCTGGCCCGATCTCTCGAGACTGCTGGTCCTGGTGCCCGACCTTCATGCGGCCGGGGATGTGGCGCGTGCCCTGTCTGCAGCCGGCGGTGGCGCCCTGCTGTTGCCGCGGATCACCACGCTGCATGCGCTTGCCGCGACGGCACCGGTCGCGCTGCGGGTGGTGCCACAGTCGGTGCGTGAAGTGGAACTGTACTCGGCGCTCGCGCGGCGCCAGCCATTCGCGGGCGCCGATGTCTGGGCACTCGCAGCGGAACTGGTCGCGCTGTTCGACCGGATGACTCTGGCGCGCAGCCCGGTCGCAGCCGACCTGCAGACGTTTACTGCAACGCTGCGCGAGGCTTATCGCGCCGGGCACAGCCGGGCGCTCGAGTACGAAGCCTCGCTCGTGCACGAACTCTGGTGGGCGCAGGTGGCCCATGCGGGCGACGTCGACCGTGTGCGTGCCGCCGGCGGCACGACCGGGCCAGCCGTCGATGCAGCCACCGCGCTGTCCCTGCGGCTCGCGGCGATCGCCGAAGCGATCGATACCCCGGTCCACGCACTCGCGCTGGAGGACGCGCAGGGCGTCGAGGCGGCGTTCCTCGATGCCTGTGCGCGGCGGGTGCCGGTGCTGCGCATCGAACCGGGCGGCATCGAGGGCGGCGATGCCCTGGACGCCACGCTCGACCTGGCATGGCCGCCTGCGACCGCCTTCGACGCCGGTGCGCCCGGCCTGTCGATGCGCGACCGGGCAGGGCGCCTGGCAGCGACGTTGCAGTGCAGCCCGCTCGCAGGACGGCTGCGGTTCGCCCCGGCCGCGTCGCTCGAACAGCAGGCCGCAGTGATCGATGTTGCCGTGCGCCGCGCGCTGCTGGATGGCCGCAGTCGCATCGGCGTGGTCGTTCTCGACCGGCTGGTCGCGCGCCGCGCGCGCGCGCTGCTCGAACGTGCCGGTGTACCGGTATCCGATGAAGCCGGGTGGCTGATGTCCACCACGGTTGCCGCCGCCTGTGTCGGTCGCCTCCTCGATGTGGTGGCCAGTCGAGGCTACCACCGCGACCTGGTCGACCTGCTGCGCTCGCCTTTCGTGTTCGCCGACCTCGCTGCCGAGCAACGGCAGGCCGCCGTGGCCTGCATCGAACGCACGCTGGCGCGCCATGACCTTGCGCAAGGCGTGGTCGCGATGATCCCGTTGCTGGCTGCGGTCGACGATCCGGCGGCGCCGCTGGCCCATGACCTGCTGGTGCGGGTGTCCGGAGCGATCGCGCTGCTCGACGGCGCCGCGAGGCGCCCGCTGGCGGCCTGGCTGGAGTCGCTGGCCGACGCACTGTCGGCCCTCGGTGCGCACGAGGCGCTTGCCGCGGATGCTGCCGGCAGCGACCTGCTCGAACTGTTTGCGGTGCGCCGGGCCGAACTCCAGTCGAACACATGGCGGGTGAACTTCGGGCAGTGGCGGTCGTGGATCGCGCGCACCCTGGAAGGCGCGACCTTCCGTCCGGACGAGGGGCGCGGGCCGGTGGTGTTCACCTGGCTCGCGGCGAGCCGCCTGCGCAGCTTCGACTGCCTGGTGTTCGCCGGCGCCGACGCCGGGCACCTGCCGGCGGACGATCCACCCGGCAGCTTCTTCAACCAGCAGGTGCGTGCGCGACTCGGCCTGCCGACGCGTGCGCGGCTGCATGCCGAACTCGAGCGCAGCCTGCGCCTGGCGATCGCCGCATCGCCCGAGGTGCTGGTGACCTGGCAGGCGCTGGTGTCCGGTGAGCCTGCGCTGCTCTCGCCGTGGTTCGCGCGGCTGCAGGCACTGCACCATCGTGCGTGGCCGCGCACGTCGCTGGTGTTCGATGCGGCTATCCTGCGCGCTGCGGTGGCAGCCCCGGCCGGTGAGGTTCCGGTGCAGGCGCCTGCGCCCGCCGGTGCGCCGGCTGCGATCGTCCCGCCCGCGCTCGCGCCGCGCCGCCTCTCGGTGAGCGCGTACGAGGTGCTTGTCGCCTGTCCCTACCGGTTCCATGCACAGCACCTGCTCGGGCTTCGCACCACCGACGAGGTCACCGAGGCGCTCGAGAAGTCCGACTTCGGTGAAATGATCCACGGCATCCTTGCCGCGTTCCATGATGAGGTCGCGAGCGTGACCGCACTCGGCGAGGCGCCGGCGATCGAGCGCCTGCAGGCACTGTCCGGCGAGCGCTTCGCGCAGGCGATGGAGCGCAATTTCCTCGATCGCGCATGGCTCGTGCGCTGGATGGCCAGCATCCCGGCGTATGTCGAATGGCAACTCGGCCGGGAGGCCGCCGGCTGGTCTGTGCGCGAGTCGGAGGCCGATCGCGTGCGCTCCGTCGAGACGCCCTCGGGACGCATGATCCAGTTGCGCGGTCGGCTCGACCGTATCGATGGTCGACCCGACGGCGCCGGTGGCTGGTTGTTGTCGGTGGTGGACTACAAGGCCCAGTCGAAGGATGTGCTCAGGAAGCGCGCCGAGGATCCTGCCGAGCATGTGCAGTTGCCGTCCTACGTGCTGCTGGCCGATGGCACCGCTGTCGAGACACTGTTCCTGTCGATCCACGGCGATTCGGTGACGGCGCTGCCGAGCCCGGGTGATCCGCAGCTGGCCGCACGGTCGAACCTCGAGCGGCTGGCACGGCTGGCCGACCGCATCCACGACGGTACCCCGATGCCCGCCAACGGCATCGAGGCGGCCTGCAGCCATTGCGACATGCGTGGCCTGTGCAGGCGCGACCACTGGTCGGCACCGGACGAAGGGACGGGACGATGAGCGACCAGCACGAACTGGTCCGTGCCGCGCTGGATCCGCAGCACTCGGCGGTCGTCTCCGCCTGTGCCGGCAGCGGCAAGACGTGGCTGCTCGTCTCGCGCATGTTCCGGCTGCTGCTCGACGGTGCGCCGCCCTCGTCGATCCTCGCGATCACCTTCACCCGCAAGGCTGCGCAGGAAATGACGGCACGGCTCGACCGGCTGCTGCAGGAAGCGGCGATGGCCGACGACGAAGTCCTCGACCGGCTGCTGCAGGAGCGCGATGTCGGACTGCCCGCCGATACCGTCGCGCGCGAGGCGCTGCGCGAGCGTGCACGCTGCCTGTTCGAACGCGTGCTGACGGCGGAGCCGCCGCTCACCGTATCGACCTTCCACGGCTGGTTCCTGCAACTCGTCCAGCGCGCGCCGCTCGAGGCCGGCACGCTGTCCGGGCATTCGCTGACCGACGAGGGCGCAGCGCTGGTCGCCGAGGCGATGCAGCGGTTCGGCGCGAAGGCGGCACGCTCGGCGCCGCTGGAGGCCGCACTCGACCAGTTGTTCGCCCGGTGCGGGCTCGAGCCGACGCAATCGATGCTGCGCTCCTTCATCGCAAATCGCGCCTCCTGGTGGGCGATGACGCGGGGCGAAGCCGAGCCGCTGCAGGCCGTCTTCGGCGTGCTCGCCGCGGCGCTGCCCGCGCCGCTGTGCGATGACCCTTCGATCGACCTGCTGCTGCCGCAACGCGGCGACGAAGGGCTGCTGCGCGACCTGAAGGCCTACCGGGAGCTGCTCACCCGCAAGAACACGGGCAAGAACGACAACCAGCGGGCGGCGCTGCTCGACGAGGCCGCAGCATGTGCAGACCCTGTGCGCTGGCATGGCCTGGTGCGTGCCGCCCTGTACACCAAGGGAGGCGACGGTGCCCCGTTCAAGTACGAGGCGAAGGACACGCGGCGCAAGCGCCTCGGGGTCGAAGGGGAGGCGCGGTTTCTCGACCTGTTCGCATCGATCACCGAGCGGCTCGATGCGCTGGCGGTGCTGCTGCGCGAGCAGCAGTCCTACCGCCTCAACGTGGCGACCTTTACTTGTGCGGTAGCGCTGCTGGCCGAGTTCGACGCGGTCAAGCAGCAGCGGCAGGCCATCGATTTCGCCGACCTCGAGCAGCAGGCCTGCCGCCTGCTGACCGACGACGACCATGCCGCCTGCGTGCATGCCCGGCTCGACGCGCGCTACCGGCACCTGCTGCTCGACGAGTTCCAGGACACGAACCCGCTGCAGTGGATGGCGCTGCGCGCATGGCTCGATGCGGCGCAGGCGGCGGGCGAGAAGCCCACGGTATTCCTGGTCGGCGACCCGAAGCAGTCGATCTATCGTTTCCGCGGTGCCGAGGCGCTGTTGTTCGATGCCGCGCGCGACTTCCTGGTGGCGCACTTCGACGCGCGCGTGCTCGACCAGGACCGCTCGCGTCGCTGCAGCGGTCCGGTGATCGACCTGGTCAACGCGCTGTTCGAGGGCCACGAGGTGTTCGCCGGTTTCCGGACGCACGAGGCGTTCGACCGGCGCAAGCCCGGATGCATCGAAGTGCTGCCGATGATCGGCAAGGCCGATCCGCAGGCGCGCACGCCGGCCGAAGCCGGCGACACGCTGCGCGATCCGCTCGACGGCCCGCGCGCCGAGGCAGAAGACCTGCGTGTCGCGCAGGAAGCGGCGCAACTGGTCGAGGGCCTGCGCCGCTGGCGGGGCCATGCGGTGATCGGCGAGGATGGCAACCCGCGCCCCGCGCGCTGGCGCGACATGCTGGTGCTGGTGCGCAAGCGCGGCCGGCTCGACGTCTACGAGCGCGCATTGCGCGATGCCGGTATCCCGTGCAGCAGTTCGCGCTTGGGCGGGCTGCTCGACACGCTCGAAGTCCGCGACATGGTCGCGCTGCTGCGCTTCCTGGTGGCGCCGCACGACGGGCTCGCGCTCGCACACGTGCTGCGCTCGCCGGTGTTCTCGCTGGCGGATGCCGACCTCGTCGAGATCGTGTCGTTCGGTGCCGTGCCGGCGGCAGACGGCAGCGTGCAGCCGTGCGCCCCGCGCGACCTGTACCGCAGGTTGTGCGAGCGCGCGGCGGCACCGGGCGCGGGTGCCTGCATCCGGCGGGCGGCCGCGCTGCTCGGGCGCTGGTTCGGGCTTGCGGGTACCCGGCCGGTGCACGACCTGCTCGATGCAGTCTTGTTCGAGGGCGACGTGCTGGCGCGCTACCGTGCAGCCGTGCCGGGCAGTGCCGCCGCATCGGTCGAGGCCAACCTGCATGCGATGATCGAGCATGCACTGTCCGCGGACGCCGGCCGTTTCCCGACGCTGGCGCGTTTCGTCGACGAACTGGGCGACCTGGCGAAGCTGCCGGCCCAGGAAGCGCTCGACGAGCCGGCGGCCAGCGACGCTGGCGAGGCGGTTCGCTTCATGACCATCCATGGCGCCAAGGGACTGGAAGCACCGATCGTCTGGCTGCTCGACACCGCATCGAAGAGCCCGCCGCAGCGCGGCTACCAGTCACTGGTCGAATGGCCGGCGGACCAACCGTCGCCGGTCCACTTCTCGTTCTGGACGCGAGAGGCATCGATGTGCGCCGTGCAGCGCGACGTGTTCGAACGGACGAAGGCACGCGCCGCGCGCGAGGAAATGAACCTGCTCTATGTCGCGGCAACGCGGGCGAAGCAGGTGCTGGTGGTCAGCGGCCATCATCGCAGCGGCTCGGACAATGCCTGGTATCCGCTGCTGCGCCAGGCGGTGCTCCGGCTGCGCGGCGACTCGGACGATCCTGGCGGCGTGCTCGGGTTCGGACCGGGCTTGCCGGTGGCCGTGCCGGTGCCATCCGGCATGGCTGGTGGCTCCTGCGTGGCGGACGAGGCCCCGCGCCTGCAGGCCGGGGCGTGGACTGCGCTCGATCCGGCCGGCGCCCCTGCGCCGGACCCGCGGATGAACAGGCCGCTGGATGTCTGTGTCCCGGCGGCAGCGTCGCCAGCCGTGCTCAACCGGGCAGGAGTCCGCTACGGAGAACGGTTCCATGCGCTGATGGAGCACCTGACGGAGTCGCCTCCGATGTGCGAGCCGATGCCCGGCGGGTCGATGGCCGCACGCCTCGCGCGCCTCGATGCGCCGATGCGCGAGCGGCTGCGCGAGGCCCTGGGCGCGAGCGCGTCCGAGTTCGATCGGTTGTGGCAGCAGGCGCTGCGCTTGCTGGCCAGTCCTTCGCTCGCATGCTTCTTCGATCCCGCGCTCTACCTGCGGGCGCGCAACGAAGTGCCCTACCTCGACGCGACCGGTGCCTTGCGCAGGGTGGACCGGCTGGTCGAGTTCGACGACGCGGTCTGGGTGATCGACTACAAGACCGGCGACCCGTCAGCGTTGGCGCCATGGCTCGATATGTACCTGGCGCAGGTCGGTGCGTATGCGGCCGCGATGGCGGCGCTGCACCCTGGCAAGGCCGTGTCCGCCGCACTGATGCTCGGCGATGGCTCCCTGGTGCGCTGGACGCCCCCCGTATAATCCATCCACATCGACGGATTCGACCATGCCTGGAACAGAAGCTGCCGCCGCGCCCGCTGGCGCTCCCGCCGCGCCGCGCCTGCTGAACGTGCTGGGCTGTGGCAAGGCAGGTCGTGCCATCGCGCGCCTGCTCCGCGACCGGGGACTGTGCACGCTTGGCCATATCGCGAACCGCAGCCTCGCGAGCGCCAGGTCTGCTGCGGAATTCATTGGCGCCGGCACGCCGCAAGCCGGCGTCGGCTGCATGGACCCTGCAAGCCTGTGGCTGGTCGCGACCGGCGACGATTCGATCGCGCCGACGGCAGTGGCGCTGGCCGCCAGCGGGCGCCTGCGCCACGGGGATATCGTGTTCCACCTGAGCGGTGCGACCGCATCGGTTGCCCTCGCGCCCTGCACCGAGGCGGGCGCCGCGGTCGCCAGTGTCCATCCGGTGAAGAACTTCAGCGACCCGCAGGCCAGCGTGCGCAGCTTCGACGGTACCTGGTGCGGTTGCGAGGGCGACCCTGCCGCGCTGGCATGGCTCCAGCCGGCGTTCGAATGCCTCGGCGCCCGGCCGTTCGCGATCGATGCACGCTACAAGGTGCTCTACCACGGCGGTGGCGCGTTCGCCTGCAACTTCATCCCGGTGCTGATGGAACTGGCGATGCGCTGCGAGGAGCGCGCCGGCATCCCGCGCGCGGTCGCGCTCGAAATGTTCGAGCCCATCGCACGCGAGACGCTGGATGCCGTGTTCCGGCAGGGCATCGCGCCGGCCCTCGCCGGACCGGTGTCGCGCGGCGATGCCGGGACCGTCGCACGCCATCTCGCCGCGATGGGCGAATGGGATCCGCAGGTTGCGCGGGTGTATGCGCACCTGGGCGATATCGCGGTCGACATCGTGCGCTCGCTCGGCCGCGTGGACGACGACCGCCTCGAAGCCACGCGCGCAGCGATGCGCTCGCTGGCCGGCCTTCCTGCTTCTACGGGCACACCATCATGAGCGACATCCACGCCGGCGCCGCCATCCGCACGAGAGTGCTGCAGGCGATCGCGGACAACCGGACGCCGGGACTGCATTTCGTCGGCCATTTCATGGGCACTGCCTGGGACGAGGTGACACCCGTACATGCACGCCTTTCCATCGAGACCGCGCCGCACTCTGCCGATGCCAGCGGCGAGGCCAACCTCGTGATGGTCACCACGCTGGTCGACATGGCCCTTGCGAACGCGATCCGCGCCGGCCTGTCGATGGAGGCCGGCATGAGGCTGGGCACGGTCAGCCTGCACATCGCATTCACCGGCGTACCGCTGGCCGGCCGGCTGGAAGCGGTCGCGCAGTGCGAAGGCTGGGTCGAAGGCGCACTGACGCGGCAGGGCATCGCGCACTGCCGCCTGAGCGCCAGCGGGCGCGTCGCCTGCATCGCTTCGGGGACCTTCATGGAACTGCCGCCGCCGGTCGGCGTCACGCTGGCGCCACTGCCCTGGCAGCCAGGGGGGATACCCCCGGGCGGCACCATCACCACGCGCGACCTCGATGCCCGTGAGCGCGGTATATGGAACCGGGTTGACGCGGCGCTCGGGCGTGCCGATGACCGCACCTCGTTCGTCGAGCACCTGTTCGCGCAGTTCCCGGTGCAGGATGGCACGGGTCGCGCGTACTGCCGGATGCCGATGGGACTGCATGCCGGCAACCGCGTCGGCCATGCACAGGGCGGCGTCACCTTTGCGCTGGCCGCGCGCACGGCCAGCGCCGCGGCTCCGGCAGGACACCGGCTGGTCGAGGCGTCGGCCTGGTACCTGAGCCCGGGGGAAGGGCGATCGTTGAAGGCGGTCGCGAAGGTGAGCCGTGCCGGGCGGCGGTTGTCGGTCGTGGACACCCTCGTCAGCGGGAAGGGCAACAGCCGAACGCTCGAGATGGTGTCCACGCACTGCGCGTGCGACGCCCCGCCAGCCGCGGGCGCCGGCGCGCCCGTCTGAACGCACGGCGCACTGGTCGCGCGCCTGCGCCCGTGGCACGATTGCGGATGGACTCCCTGCGCACCTACCTCGACCACTTCGTCGCCGACACGCTCGATCGTTGCACCCGCTGCGGCAAGTGCTACGAGGCCTGTCCGATGACCTCCTATGCCCCTGCACTGGCCGGTGCATCGCCGCCGTCGGTGGTCGACGGATTGCTGCCGCTGCTCGGGGGCGGGCAGGGGACGGACGAAGCCGTCGCCTGGGTCAAGGTATGCACGCAGTCG
The DNA here is from genome assembly GCA_020248265.1 of Rhodocyclaceae bacterium. Lineage (NCBI taxonomy): Bacteria > Pseudomonadati > Pseudomonadota > Betaproteobacteria > Rhodocyclales > Rhodocyclaceae > Rhodocyclaceae bacterium. The sequence continues at coordinate 132,507 of JADCHX010000010.1, read as the reverse complement.
TCGCGCTGCACCGAGGCGTGTCCCGAGGGCATCAACGCGATGCTGATGGTGCGCGTGGCACGCATGGGGGCCCTCGGTTCCCTCGGCGGCGAGGCGCAGATGAAGACCACGGAAGACCCGCTGTTCTTCCGCAAGATCGAAGCGTTCGCCGCGACCCAGCTGACTGCCGAGGAGATCGAGCAGTGGCATCGCGCCAGCCCCCGGGAGCGTACGGCATCATGAGCGAGAAGGTCGTGTTCTGGTATGGCTGCAACGTGGTGCGCCACGGCGACATCATCCACGGGTCGATCGAGATCCTCCGCGCGATCGGCCTCGAAGTGGCGCCGGTCGGCGGGCCGAGCTACTGCTGCGGCACGTCCAAGGACGCCAACCTGCGCGCGGCCGATGGCATGGCGAAGCGTACCGTCGGCAAGTTCAATGACCTGGCGATCCGTCTGGCCGAGGATGCGCCGGCGGTTCCGGGGCCCCTGTCGTCGCCCGATCCCGCAGCCGCCCCGGCGACCGTCGTCACCTGGTGCCCGTCGTGCCATCGGCACATGAACCAGTTCATGGAGGGCTATACCGACCCGCAGTTTCCGATGTCGCATTTCACCCAGATCGTCCATGCGGGTCGCGAGCGGCTACGCGAACGGCTGGTACATCCGGTGAACCGGCGCGTCGTGCTGCACAGGCATTTCGGATTCCGCGAGGTCGACGTGAATCCGCTGGTCGAAGACCTGCTGCGCCTGATCCCCGGCCTCGACGTGGTCGAGACCGATGTCGCGGTGCCCGGCCACATGTGCTCGGCGCTCGTCTCGGTCCCGGCCGCGCTGAAGGATGTGACGCGCGGCGTCTGCGACCTCGCGCGCAATGCCCGTGCCGATGAAGTGGTGACGGTGTTCCATTCCTGCCAGCGGTTGCTTTGTGCGCTCGAGGGCAGCGAGCCTTTCCGCATCGTGAACTACGTGTCGCTGCTCTGCGAGGCGATGGGCCTGACGCTGGTCGACGAGTACAAGGCATGGAAACTCGCCGGCAGCGAAGAGGCGGTACTCGACAGCATCGGTGCCGGACGGATCGAGAAACTGGGCGAGGCGTTCGTGCGCGAACAACTGGTGCCCGAACTGCTGCGCGCGCCCGCTAAGTAGGCCTTCGGGCGCGTGACTGCCAGGCTATCGCGGTCCCGGTCGTTCGAGCTTCTTCGACGTCGGCGCGACCCGGTGGCCCGTCCTGTCGTTCAGCGAACCTTCAGTCTCCAAAGCGATACCACTTCGGCTGAGCGGGCTGAATGGAGCGGATCGCGCGGGTCGCCCGCCTTGGCATGCGTCGGCCGCGCATCGATGCGTTCCACCACTGCCAGGCCACCAGCGCCGATCATCGCCTCGAGTTCAGCCCTGCTGCGCAGGCCGAGGTGCTCGGCAAGGTCGGACAGCACGAGCCAGCCCTCGCCGTCGGGCGCGAGGTGGGCGGAAAGACCCGCAAGGAAGCCGCGCAGCATCCGGCTGTCCGGGTCGTAGATCGCATGTTCCAGCGCTGAACTCGGCCGCGCCGGCACCCATGGCGGATTGCAGACGATGAGGGGGGCTCGTCCGGGAGGGAACAGGTCGGTGTCCAGCACCTGCACCCTGCGCTCGAGGCCCAGCCGCGCCAGGTTCTCGCGCGCGCAGGCGATGGCGCGCAAATCCTTGTCGGTCGCAACGATCCGCTCGACGCCGCGGCGCGCGAGCACGGCCGCCAGCACGCCGGTGCCGGTGCCGACGTCGAAGGCGAGCGGCACTCCACCTGTTGGCAGCGGCGCCATGGATACCAGCTCGACATACTCGCTGCGGACCGGTGCGAATACACCGTAATGCGGATGGATACGTTCGCCCATGGCGGGGATCTCCACCCCGTTCCGGCGCCATTCATGCGCTCCGATCAGGCCGAGCAGCTCGCGCAGGGAGGCGACATAAGGCTCGTGCGCCGGGCCGTAGGCCTCCTCGCAGGCTGCGGCCACGTCGGGTGCCCGGCGCAGCGGTATCACATGCCCCGGTTCGAAAGGAATCAGCAACATTCCCAGGGTGTGCGCGCGCTGGGCCTGTGCCATCCGGTGCCGATGGAACGCCTCGGCCGGCGTGGGCGCCGTTGCTGGCGCATCGGTGGCAGCGGTCAGTGCCGACTTCGCCCGGTCACGAGCCTTCGCCCGTGCGCGCGCCTTGACCTTCGCCGGCTTGCGATCGACCCGGCGTGCCAGCGCGATCAGCAGGTGGCGCGCATTCTGGAAGTCGCCCTGCCAGACCAGCGCTGTGCCTTCGCTGGCCAGCCGATAGGCGGTGTCGGCGGGTGTAGTGTCGTCGACGGCGACTACCCGTCTTGGCGGCGCAGTGCCGTTCTCCGACCGCCAGCGGACCGATTGCGGCCCATCGGGCCCGTTCCAGGCGAGTACGGGATGGCCAGCAGCGGGAATTTCGTGAGAGATCGTCATGCCCCGAGTATGCGCGATGTGCACGAGGCCCGGATGCTGGACAAAAGACAGGCGCATGAGCATGATCGTCGGCACAGGAAAAATGACCCTCAGGAGGATGCGGATGCCATCTGGAAGACCTGTTGCCGCTGTCGTGCGGCCCATTCTGCTTTCGCTGCTCATGGCCTTCGGCGCGGTGCTGCCCGCGGCGCACGCGCAGCTCCAGTTCCCGGTCAAGCCCATCCGGCTGATCGTCGGCAGCGCAGCCGGGTCGGGTCCGGACATCATCGGGCGGGCGATGGCCGATCGGCTCGGCGAGACGTGGGGTCAGCGGATGATCGTCGACCCGCGCCCGGGTGCTGCAGGCGCCATCAGCGCAGACCTCGCGATGGCGGCGGTACCGGACGGCTACACGATGATGATGCTCACGTCGCAGTTGTTCGTGGCATCGCAGGTACTGACCGGGCTGAAGTTCGACCTGGGCCGCGATTTCCAGTCGATCGCGTTGATCGGTACCGTGCCGTTCGTCCTGCTGGCGAACACGCAGGTGCCGGCGAAGACGCTGAGGGAACTCGTCGAACTCGCCCGCAAGGCGCCTGGCACGCTGCGTTACGGCTCCGCCGGCACGGGTGCGTCCGAGCATCTGTCGGGCGTTCTGCTCACGCAGTTGACCAGGACCGACATGCTGCACGTCCCCTACAAGGGAGTGCCACAGGCGATCGCTGATGCGATGGCCAACGAGGTGCAGGTCACGTATGCGGTGGTGCCGGCTGCAATGCCGCACGTGCAGTCGGGCCGGTTGCGCGCACTCGGCGTGACTACGCCCGCGCGCGCGCCGCTGCTGCCCGATGTGCCGTCCATCTCCGAAGTGGTGCCGGGCTATGCGATGTACGGCTGGTACAGCATCGTCGCGCCTACCGGGACGCCCACTGCGGTACTCAACCAGGCCAGCGCTGAAATGGTGCGAGTGATGAAGGAGCCCGCGTTCGGCGAGCGCCTGAGAGCGCTCGGCGTCGACCTGGTCGCCGGCGACCGGCAGGTGCTCGACAAATGGCGTTCCGAGGAACTCCAGCGCATTCGTGCGGTGGTCAAGATGGCGGGCGCAAGGCAATAGAGCATCCGCAGCGTCTGTCAACCCGGTTTCATCGTCCCCGATTCCGTCCGAGCCAGATAGTGGCTGCGAGCGACGCGAACATCACGCTCAGGATCACCCGCATCATCGGCCATGGCGCGTCGGGAGCTGCTTCGCCCGGCCACCCGGCGTAGGCCATGATTGCCCAGTAGAGGGAAAAAGCCAGGCTGGTGACGGCGGCAATCTGCGGACGGGTCATCGCGGGTACATGAGTGCAGGGTGGCGGGACGACAGGAGAGTGGCTGAGCCGCGCGCGCTTCGCAAGGCCCTTGCCGAACGGCGGCCGATCGGCGATGGAAAAGGTTCGTCCCTGCAGTCAGGCAAAGGAGTCAAGATGGGTCTGATCGAGTCCAGGCTGGCCAGCATGGGTCTGTCCCTGCCGGCTACGCATCCGTATCCGAGTCCAAACCGAACGGCCGCAGTACGCGTCGGGAATATCCTGTTCCTGTCGGGACACGGCACCGGACGGCAGGAGATGGCTCTCGGCATCAGGCAGTATGGCAAGGTCGGTGGCGATGTGACCGAGGCGGAAGCGCAGCTGTGCGCAAAATCGGTCGCGCTGGCGATGATGGCATCGATCAAGGCAGAGGTCGGCGACCTCGACAAGGTCCGCCGGGTCATCCGCCTGTACGGCATGGTCAACAGTGCGCCCGGCTTCGATCGGCAGTTTTCGGTGATCGACGGCGCGTCCGATCTCTTCTACGAACTGTGGGGGCCGGAGTTCGGTCGGCATGCCCGCGCGGCCGTCGGCATCGCAGAGTTGCCACGCGGTGCGGTGCTCGAGATCATGGGCGAGTTCGAGCTGCATCCCGAATAGGCGGAGCCCTGTCGCGGTCCGGGTCGTGTGTCGGCCCTGCGACCGGGGTATCGCGGTGGCCTCAGGTCGATGCACCGGCATCGAAGGCCGGGTCGAGCGGCACCTGCAGTCCGGTGGCGAGGTGGTTGGTCTTGCCGGCGAGCGAGACGATGGCCAGCAGCTCCGCATGCTGCGCGTCTGTCATGCCCTTCGCGCGCGCCGCAGCGGTATGCGAATGCACGCAGTAGCTGCAACCGTTCGCGATCGATACCGCGACATAGAGCATTTCCTTGACCAGTGGGTCGAGCTGCGTCTGTGCAGCCATCAGACCCTTCACCTCGGCCCAGGTGTTCTCGAGCAGTGCCGGGTCGAAGGCCAGCGTGCGCCAGAGATTGTTCACGAAATCGGTCTTTCGCGTGGCACGGATGTCATCGAACACGGCCTTCACGCGCGGGTCCATTTCAGGGTCGAGCGGCTGCCGGACGGTCGTCATTGGGTAAGGCTCCTGGGCTGCGATCGGTTGAGACAGGGAGTCGGGCGAGGGTAACAAACGCAGCCCTGGTGAGGCGACGAAACGCACCGCCTGCCTGCAGGCCGCTGGTAGGGGATGCAGGCATCGGGCAAACGCACAGCGTGCGGATCTGCGGCACGTGCGGTTGACGTCGCAACGACGCCCGCACGATACTTCTGCTCCCTCCCTACATGCCAGGATGCACGCCTTCCATGAACCAGGCCGCACAACCCGTTGTCACCGAACATTTCCTGCTGGAGAAAGACGTCGATGTCCCGATGCGCGACGGGGCGCGGCTGAAGGCGGACGTGTTCCGGCCCAAGGACGGGGGCAGGGTTCCTGCGCTGCTCAATTTCGGGCCCTACCAGAAAGACAAGCCGTGGACGCCGCCGGCGAACCTGGAGGAGAAGCCGAACGAGTGGATGAACTGGGAGACGGTCAATCCCGAGTGGTGGGTGCCACGCGGCTATGCCTCGGTGCGTGTCGATGCGCGCGGCACCGGCCAGTCGCCCGGACAATACGACCCCTGGTCGCGCGCCGAGTCGGTCGACTTCCATGACGCGATCGAATGGGCGGCTGCGCAGCCCTGGTGCAACGGCAATGTCGGGCTGTCGGGCATCTCGTACTACGCGATCAACCAGTGGTTCGCCGCCAACCAGCAGCCACCGTCGCTCAAGGCGATCGTGCCCTGGGAAGGTTTCGCCGACATCTATCGTGATGCGCTCTACCACGGCGGTATCCTGTCGCTTTTCATGACCAACTGGTTCACTGCGCACCTGCTGCACCACACCCTCGGACGCGCCTCGCATATCCATCCCGATACCTGGCAGAAGAACACGCTGCACTTCTGGCTCACCAACAACCTGGACAGCGGCGCGTTCCACGGTGCGCAGGCGCGCTGGGAGGACATCAAGGTGCCGTTCCTGTCGGTGGGCAACTGGACCGGCATGGGCCTGCACCTGCGCGGCAACACCGAGGCCTACATGCTGTCGAAGTCTCCGCACCGCAAGCTGCGCATGCAGGGCGGCACGCACGTGCACCCGTACTACTCCGAGGACGGGCGCCAGGACCAGATCCGCTTCTTCGACTACTGGCTCAAGGGCGTGCAGAACGGCGTGATGGACGAGCCGCCAGTCAAGCTGGCGATCCGCAAGGGCGGCGACAGGTACGACTGGCGCTTCGAGCACGAATGGCCGCTCGCGCGCACCCAGTGGACCAGGTTGTACTTCGACCTGGCACAGCCGTCGGTGGACGACGTGCCCCTCAGCGGTACGCTGGTTGGCAGCAACCCTGCGAAGACCAGCGAGTACACCTACGCCGCTACCGGTCTCGGCTCGATGGGATCTACCTCTGCGGCGTCGGCCCAGGTGATGGGCGGGGGCATCAAGCCGGGTATGGGCGTTGCCCTGGTCACGCCGCCGATGCCGGAAGACATGGAGGTTACCGGGCCCCTCGCGGCCACCCTCTGGGTGTCGAGCAGCAGCGAGGACATGGACCTGTTCCTTACCCTGCGCCATTTCGACGCCGATGGTAACGAACTGATGGAGACCGGCCAGCAGGGTACGCCGGTGCCTGTGGCCAAGGGCTGGCTGCGCGTGTCGCATCGTGAACTCGATACTGAACGGTCGCTGCCCTACCGCCCCTACCACCGGCACAAGCGGCGCCTGCACCTGAAGCCCGGCGAGATCGTGCAGGTCCAGGTCGAGATCTGGCCGACGTCGATGGTGTTCGCGAAGGGCAGCCGTCTGCGGCTGGACGTGCAGCCGCGCGACGGCGTCGGCAGCCAGTCGTACATGCATTACCACGCCGACTACAACACCGGCACCAACACGCTCTATGCCGGTGGCGAGCGCGAGTCGTTCCTGCTGCTGCCGGTGATTCCGAAGGCGGGCTGACCGGTTGCAGGTGACCCGAGCCTGGTCGTGGACGCCGACCTGGCTCGGGCTTCGTACCCTCAAGACCCGCAGAAGGCGATCCGGATCGGCATGTTTCCTCACTCGATCGAATGGATGCCGGACATGTTGCCTCTGGTGTCGACCGGCAGGCCATGCTTACCAGTGCGTCGGCGACGCCGACTGCGCCGTCCTGCCGTGCTGCCGGGGCGCCTCGATGCGATGCGTCTCGAAGCGCACCGGCAAGCCCCCGCGCGGCCGTCCGATCGGCAGGTAGGCGTAGTCGTCGCGGAAGCCGGGTGCAACCGTCCATCGGGCGCGTTCGCGCAACGACTGCAGCACGGCCTGCACCTGCATCTCGGCGAAGTTCATCCCGACACACATGTGGGCGCCGCCGCCGAACGGCGTCCATGCAGCCGGATGCCGGCGCTGCTCGGCGCGTGCCGCACCGAAGCGGTCCGGATCGAACCGGTCCGGGTCCGTCCACCAGCGCGGGTCACGCTGCACGAACAGCGGCGCCACGATCAGCCGCGTGCCGGCCGGAATGCGGCAGCCGTGGAGTTCCACCTCGCGCATGGCCATCCGGGCGATCGTCGGCAGCGGGGGATACAGCCGAAGGGCTTCGCGCAGGATATTCGCGCCTTCATCGTTCAAGTTGCGCTGTTGCCAGTCCGGCTGTTCGCCTAACGCCATCACCACCGTGGCCAGTGCGCTGGTGGTCGTGTCGTGCGCCGCCATCAGCATGAACACCATGTGGTCGATGACCTCCGCATCGGTATATGGTCGCCCGTCCTCGTCGCGCTGCCGGCAGAGCAGGGAGAACAGGTCGTCGCCGTCGCCGTCGCGGCGCGCTGCGATCCGCTCCGAAAGGAAGCGAACCAGCCGCATGCGCGCATGAAGACCACGCCGGTAGGCCCCCCCAGGCAGTGGGTAACGGACCATTGCTGCCGAGGCCTGCACCAGGTCGATGAAGTCGCGTGCGACGGTGTTGATCTCGTGCTGCAACCGCATGCCCAGGAACAGGCGTGCCCCGATGTCCAGGGTCAGGCGCTTCACGCAGCCGTGGAATTCGACATGGCCGCGCTGCAGCCAGTCGTCGATCGCAGTGTCGATGATCGGCTGCATCTGCAGGCGGTGCTGTTCGAGGCGTTCGCGCCTGAACACAGGCAGCATCAGGCGGCGATGGCGGCGATGGTCCGGGCCATCGCGCAGGATCAGTCCGCCGGGAAACAGTTCCCCGAGCAATGGCGTCCAGCCGCCAGCGGCGGAGAAGGCGTCGTCCCTGTCGAAAAGGGTGCGTTCGTTGGCCTCGGCGCCCAGCGCCAGCAACTGTGTGCGGCCGAACACGAAGATGCGTGTGACCGGCCCGCGCCGCTCGTGCACCCCGCGCAGGAAGCCGAGCGTGTCGCGCAGGAAACGCAGGTCGGCCAGGATCGGCGGATGGCCGCAATGGGGCAGGTGCGCGAGCGAAGGCGTCATCGGGTGCACGGGCTGCGGCCCTGCCGCATCACCGGTGGGAAGGCAGCACCCGCCCGGGTACCGGCACCGGCGCGGTGAGGATGCAGCCGGCTTCGGAGTCGACGATGTACAGCGTGCGCAGGTCCGCGCCGCCATGGGCGACGTTGGTCACGACCTCGCTGCGTGGGGAATCGATGCGCAGCACCGGCTCGCCGCGCCGGTCGAACAGCCACACTGCGCCCATGTCGGGGTGCGCCACTGCAAGTCCGTCCTCCGCATCGATCGCCATGCCATCGGGGCCGCGTCCACCGGACAGCTGTAGGAACATGCCCATGCGCGCGACGCCGCCGGAAGGATTCTGCCGGGTCGGTGCGAGCAGCGGCAGGCGCCAGACCGCATTGGCCCGCGTCACCGCGACATACAGGGTCCGCTGTGCACCATCGAGTACCAGCCCGTTCGGGCTCGGCAGGTTGCCGGCGAGCCGGTCGAGCGCGCCATCGGCACGCAACCGGTAGACGCGGCCGGTCGGGTCGTCGAGTGCGGTCTGTCCCTGGTCGGTGAAGTACAGGTCACCGTTGTCGGCGAAGGTCAGGTCGTTGATGCCCTTGAATCGCTCGGCGCGGTAGCCATCGACCAGTACCCGCACCGTGCCGCGCAACGGGTCGAGCTCGAGCAGGCCCTGTCGATAGTCGGCGACGAGGATACGACCATCGGCATCGATGGCCAGTCCGTTCGGCTCGCCATCGTACTCGGCCACCAGCGTGAAGCCGCCGCCGGCATCGACGCGGAAGATGCGTCCGAACGGGATGTCCGTGACGTACAGGTTGCCGGCGCGGTCGAAGGCCGGTCCCTCCAGGAAGCAGCCGTGCTTCGGCACGCTGCGCCCGGATGCCATGCGTTCGGCGCACAGCCGCTTCGCCCGGAAGGTCGCCGGCAACTCTGCGAAGACGCTGGCGGTGATGCGCGGTGGCGGCGCGAACAGTGTGCTCATCGGTATGGATGCCTAGTTCGTCGGATCAGAAGTGCGGCACTGCGTCCATCTCCCTGCGCCGTTCGGCCCCCTGCGGAGCCGGGGTGCCGCCCAGCAGGTCGGCCTTGACCTGCCGGATGTCCTCCAGGTGGGAGCGCAGAAGGCTCGCCGCCTGCTCGCGCCGGCCGTCCTCGATCAGGTCGAGAAGCTGCAGGTGTTCGCGCGCGGCGGCGACGAACGCGCGCGTGTTGCCGAACGGCCGGTAGACGATCAGCCGGCGCAGCCGGTTCGCACGCTGGCTCGCCTCGATGAAGAACGGGTTGCCGCAACAGCCGACGATCGTCGCATGGAAGCGCGTGCCGATGTCGAACCATTCGTTGCTGGTGAGCCGTGGCGGCCGCGGTCCCACCAGTTCGCGCTGTTCGGCGCGCACCTTCGCGAACGCGGTGGCATCGACCCGGTATCCGGGTTCCAGCAGCGCCGCCGGCTCGATGGCCAGCCGGAAGCGGTAGCTCGCCGCATGTGCCTGCGCCGCATCGAGCACCGGCAGGAAGCGCCAGCCGTAGCCGGGCCGGCGTTCGATCCAGCGCTCCTGAGCCATGCGCGTGAGGTTCTGGCGAAGGACCGCGCCGGTCACACGGTAGCGTTCGGCGAGCAGGGTCTCGGTGACGAACTCCGGCAGGCGCCCCGCCAGCCGGTCGGCTGCGATCTGCAGGTAAGGCCTGGCTGCTTCAGGCTCGGCCAGCGATCGTGCGGTACGCGCGTGGGCGTCGCGGTCGCCGGTCACCACGAAGCCGCGATTGAGTTCGCGTGCCGCCACGCCACCTTCCTCCAGCAGTTGCAGCGCTCGCTCGATCGGCGACCTGGATACGTCATGGCGCAGCGCGAGCTCGGCACTCTTCAGGCGTGCACCGGCCGGCAGCGTGCCGGCGCCGATCTCGGCCAGGATGCGGCGCGCAATGCGCCTGACCAGCGGCGTGGACGGGTGGGACATCAGGCCATCGTGCTCGGCAGGGATCGGTGCATCGGAGGGCGGCTGGCAGCTTCGCGCTTCAGGCTGCGTCGAAGGCCTGTCCACGACCATCGGGCAGCGCGACCTTCGCGCCGACAGCTTCCTCGGCCAGCGCACGGATCACGTCTGCGGTGACCGGGATGCCGCTGACCGCGCGCCGGGCCGCGGTGCGCGCCTCGGGCTCGCCCGGGATCAGGATCTCGTCGCAGCCTTGCGCGCGCGGCATCGCCTTCACGCGAGCGACCATCTCGTCCATCCGGTCGCGGTACTGCTGCATCGGCATGAACAGGTCGGGACGGAAGGCGATGAACAGGTGGCCGACGTCCTGCGGGCCCGAGAAGTCGAAGTACAGGCTCTTCACGCCGGCGGCGAACGCCGAGCCGGTGAGCACGCCCGAGAAGATGTCCATCATGAATGCAATGGCGGACCCCTTGACGCCGCCGAACGGCAGCAAAACGCCCTCGAACGCTGCCTGCGCGTCGGTGGTCGGCCGGCCTTCGTTGTCCAGCGCGAGCCCGAGCGGGATCGGTTCGCCCTTGCTCGCCGCCAGGCGGATCTTGCCGCGCGCGATCACGGTCATCGCCAGGTCGAGTACGTAATCGCCCCGCTTGCCGCCGGGCGCGCCGACGGCGAGCGGGGCGGCCCCGTGGAAGTTGGTGCGTCCGCCCCAGGCCGGCATGGCCGGGGACGAATTGGTGAAGGCCATCGACACCATGCCGGCGTCGATCGCCTGCATCACGTACAGGGCGGCCATGCCGTAGTGCGTGCTGCGCCGGATGCCGGCCATGCCGATGCCGGTGGTGCGGGCGATGGCGATGGCCTCGTCCATCGCGCGATGGCCGACCACGAAGCCGATGCCGTCGTCGCCGTCGATCGAGGCCACGGCCGCTGCCGGGCGATCGATCTTCAAGGTCGGCGTCGGGTTGATCGCCTTCGCGCGCAGCCGCTTGCAGTAGATCGGGATGCGCGCGACACCGTGCGAGGCGAGGCCGCGCAGGTCGGCGGCGACCAGGTCGCGGGCGACGATGGCGGCATCCTCGGCCGGAAGGCCGTGCGCGATGAACATTCCGGTGCCAAAGGAAACAAGCTCGTCGGAGCTGAAGTATCGTGTGCTGTCGGTCATGGGTAGTACGGACCCGGAGGGAGCAGTCGGCCCGGCGGGCATCGATGGCGGTGTTTCAGTTTGCATTTGTGCGCTTGAAAATGCAAACTTGCTCCAGGTCAACGGGAGGAATGCATGTTCGAAGGTTTTCGGGAAATGATGGTGCCGACCAGCGATCCGGACTGCCGGATCAAGCTGCGCGTCGGCGGCAAGGGTCCGGCGATCCTGCTGCTGCACGGTAATCCGCTCACCCATGTCACCTGGTACAAGATCGCGCCGCGCCTGGCCGACCGCTATACCGTCGTCTGCGCAGACCTGCGCGGCTATGGCGACAGCGACAAGCCGCGCGGCCTGCCCGACCACACGAACTACTCGTTCCGGCGGATGGGCCAGGACATGATCGACGTGATGAAGGTGCTGGGCTTCGACGAGTTCATGGTGGCGGGACACGATCGCGGCGCGCGTACGGCGCACCGGATGGCGCTCGATCATCCCGAAAAGGTGAAGAAGTTCGCCAGCATCGAGATCATCCCGACGCACTGGCAACTCAACAACATGAAGTGGACCTACGCCGCCCATTCGTACCACTGGTTCTTCTTCGCCCAGCCGTTCGACTTCCCGGAGAAGCTGCTCGAAGGCAAGGAGGAGTACTACATCCGCCGCAAGTTCGCTAAGCAGGGCGAGGGCAAGTTCAGCGAAGAGACGATGGCCGAGTACGTGCGCTGCTGCACGCCCGAGCATATCCACGGCATGTCGGAAGACTACCGGGCCACCCTTTCGGTCGACTTCCCGCTCGATACCGCCGACTGGGAGGCGGGCAGGCGCGTCACCTGCCCGATGCTCGTGATGTGGGCCGAGAAGAGCCACACCCAGCGCGAGTTCAGCGCAGTCGATGCCTGGCCGCACTATGCGACCGACATCCGAGGCTTCCACAAGCTGCAGTGCGCGCACTATCCGATGGAAGAGGCGCCGGACGAGACCTACGAGAAGCTCGCCGCCTTCTTCGACGAATGAGCTTCGGACGGGCAGTGCGCTCCCGCACTGCCATGGAACGCGGTCGCCGGGCCGGGCTCGGCAGGGTGACCGGGTCCGGCGCGCAGACGCCGGACACAAAGGAGGATTCGATGAACGCTGATCCGATGCGCACTCCTGTGCGCCCTATGTTGCCGGTGGCAGCCAGTGCGATCGCGATCGCCGCCGCGCTGGCGCTGCCGCCGGTCCCGGCCGCGGCCCAGAGCTATCCAGCGCGTCCGGTTCGCCTGATCGTGCCGTTCGCGCCGGGCGCTGCCTCGGACATCACCGGTCGCCTGGTCGCGCACAAGCTGGGCGAGGGCTTCAACCAGTCGTTCGTCGTCGACAACCGGCCCGGCGCAGGCGGCAACATCGGCCATGACATGGCGGCGAAGGCACCGCCCGATGGGTACACCATCGTGCTCGCCAACGAATCGCTGGCGATCAATGCATCGCTCAGCCGTAAGCTGCCCTTCGACACGCTGCGCGACCTGGCTGCGATCAGCCTGGTGACGATCAATCCGCGCGTGTTCGTCGCCTCGGTCGCCTCGCCGTTCGAGTCGATCAAGGACGTCGTGGCGGCGTCGCGTGCGAAGCCGAACAGCATCCGCTACGGCTCGTCGGGCATCGGCACCGGCCCGCACCTGGCCGGTGCGATGCTGTCCAATCTGGCGAAGATCGAGATGATCCACGTGCCGTACAAGGGAGCGGCGCCGGCGCTGGCCGACGTGCTCGGCGGACAGATCGAGATGATCGCGACCACCATCCTGTCGTCGCAGCCGATGATCCAGTCCGGCAAGCTGCGTGCGCTGGCCGTCACGTCGGCGAAGCGCTCCGGCATCCTGCCGAACGTGCCGACGGTCGCCGAGAGTGGCGTGCCCGGTTTCGAGGCGACGTCGTGGCTGATGCTGCTCGGGCCGGCGAAGATGCCGCGCGCGGTGGTGGCGCGCCTGCACGAAGAGACCGCGCGCTTCATCGAGCAGTCCGACGTGCGCAAGCGGGTCGCGGCCGATGGCGGCGAGCCCGTGGGTTCATCGCCGGAGCAGGCTGCGGCGTATCTCAAGGGCCAGGTCGACCGCTGGGGGCAGGTGATCCGCGCCGCAGGCGTGCAACCGGAGTCCTGAGCGATGACGGCCGGGGCCGAGCGACCAGGCATGCTGCCGCGCGTCCTTCTGACCGGTGCAGGCGGTGGCATCGGACGATGCCTGCACCAGGCCTTCGCCGGTCGCTATCCGCTGCTGCGTCTGGCCGATCGGGTGCCGGTGGCGCCGCGGCATGCAACCGACCAGGTGATCACCGGCGACCTGCTCGATCCCGCGGTCGCATCCGCGGCGGTGCAGGGCATCGACTGCGTCGTCCACCTGGCGGGCATCCCGAAGGAGGACGGCTGGGACCGGATACTGCCGGACAACATCGTGGCGACGCTCGGCCTGTTCGAGTCGGCCCGTGCGGCCGGCGTCCGGCGCTATGTGTTTGCCAGTTCGAACCACGCGATCGGCTACCACGATGCGACGCGCGAACTGGGTATCGACGAGCCGGTGCGGCCCGATTCGCGCTACGGCGTGTCGAAGGTGTTCGGCGAGGCGCTGTGCCGGATGTTCACCGACAAGTACGCAGTCGATGCCTGCTGTCTGCGCATCGGATCGTTTCGCGAGCGGCCGGAGGATGCGCGCCAGCTGTCGACCTGGATCGGCCATCGCGACATGGCGGCACTGGTGCGCTGTGCGATCGAGGCGCCCGCATACGGTTTCGCGATCGTCTACGGCGTGTCGGCGAACCGCCGGACGAAGTGGCACAGCCCCGATGCGGCGCGCATCGGCTACGTGCCGGTCCAGGATGCGGAGCAGTGGGCGGCCGAACTGGAGCAGGCCACGCTCGGTGCGCCCGACAGCCCGGCCGTTCGCTTCCATGGCGGCAGCTACTGCGCCGCCGAGTACGTTCCGACCGAAGGAGCATCGACGCGATGAATGGCTCGATATCGAACAGGCTGTGCGGCGCGCTGGCGGCCGCTTCGCTGTTGCCGGCCGGCGTGGCCTGGGCGCAGGCGCCCTATCCGTCGAAGCCGGTGCGCTTCCTGGTCGGTTTCGCGCCGGGCGGCGGTACCGACATCATGGCCAGGGCGGTGGCGGTACGCCTGGCCGAGGCGCTGAGCCAGCAGGTGGTGGTCGAGAACCGTCCGGGCGCGAACGCGAACCTGGCGGCCGAGATCGCAGCCAAGGCGGCACCCGATGGCTATACCGTCCTGTTCATCTCGGTGTCGCACGCGGTCAGCAAGTCGCTGTACCGCAACCTGAAGTACGACCTCGAGCGCGACTTCATTCCGCTCGCCGGCATCGGTTCGGTGCCGCAGGCACTGGTGGTGACACCGTCGCTGCCGGTGAAGTCGGTGAAGGAACTGATGGCGCTGGCGCGCAAGCGGCCAGGCGAGATCGCCTACGCTTCTTCCGGCGCAGGCAGCCCCGAACACCTCGCCGGCGAGATGTTCGCGATGATGGCCGGGGTGAAGATGCTGCACGTGCCGTTCAAGGGCGGTGCGCCCTCGGCGGCGGCCATCGTCGGCGGTGAGGTGGTGGTCGGCTTCAACACCATGCCGGTCGCGTTGCCGCACATCCAGTCCGGCCGCATGCGGGTGCTCGCCACCACCGAGGAGCGCCGCGCCGGCGTGCTGCCGGAGGTGCCGACCATCGCCGAGGCGGGCGTGCCGGGCTATGCGGCATCGACCTGGTACGGCGCGATGCTGCCCACCGGCACGCCGCGCGAGATCGTGCTCAGGCTGAACACCGAGATCAACAAGGTGCTGCAGCTCGCCGACGTGCGCGACCGGCTGCTGGGGCTGGGCGCGGTCACCCTCGGTGGCACGCCCGAGGCGTTCGGGCAGCTGATCGCCACCGATATCGCGAAGTTCGCGAAGGTGGTGAAGGCGGCGAACATGCAGGTCGAATGACGGACAGCGGGAGGCGGGTCATGCAGGCAGGGGGGATGCGATCGATGCGCGCGGAAGCGGCAGGTGCAGGGTTTGCGGCAGCAGCGGCCGCAGCGGTCTGCGTTGCCATCGGAGCCCTCATGGCCATGCCGGTGCTTGCGCAGTCTGCCCAGGCCTGGCCCGTCAAGCCGGTGCGGGTGATCGTACCGTTCGCCCCCGGCGGCGGCAGTGACATCATCGCCCGGCAGGTGTCGTTCAAGTTGCAGGAGCAGTACCGACAGTCGTTCGTGATCGAGAACCGGGGCGGGGCCGGTGGGCTGATCGGCATGGAACTGCTGGCCAAGGCGCCTGCGGACGGCTATTCGATCATCATCATGTCGGGCAGCTTCTCGACATCGGCCGCGCTGCAGAAGCCGGCGTTCGACCCGATCCGCACCATCCGCGGCGTGGCCGAGATCGGCTACGTGCCGTTCGTCCTGGCCGTGCATCCGTCGCTGCCGGTGAAGACGATGCCCGAGTTCTTCCGGCTTGCGCGCAACCGGCCGGGCGAACTGTGCTACGCATCCAGCGGCATCGGCGGCATCACCCACCTGGCCACCGAGATGATGGCCGCGCAGGCGAAGGTTCGCTTCACCCATGTGCCTTACAAGAGCACCGGCTCTGCGATTGCCGACCTGATGTCGGGTGCCTGCCAGTTCATCCTCGGCAGCCTGCCGCCGGTGCTGCCGCTGATCCAGTCGGGCAAGATGCGGGCGCTGGCGGTGAGCACGGCAGAGCCGTCCGCCGCGCTGCCGAACGTGCCGCGCATTTCGGATACGCTGCCGGGCTTCGAGGTAGACCTCTGGTTCGGGCTACTGGCGCCGCGCGACACGCCGAGGCCGGTGGTGGACAGCCTGAACGAGGCGGTGAACCGGTCGCTCAAGGATGCCGACCTGCAGAAGCAGCTGGCGGACCAGGGCATGGTCGTCTCTGGCGGCTCGCCCGAACGGTTCGTGAAGCGTATCGAATCCGAATACCGTCGTTGGGCGGCGGTGGTCGAGCAGGCGAAGATCAAGGCCGAATGAACAGTGCCGCATCACGGCGCAGGCCACCACGGCCGGCATATCGGAAGCAACCACAACCGCCGGCATGCCGGCTGATGGAGCAGAGATGAACATCGTCGTGATGCCCGGTGACGACATCGGGCCGGAGATCGTCGAGGCCGCCATGCAGGTGGTGCATGCGGCCGAGCGCCGATTCAGCCTCGGCCTGTTGTTCGAGACGGTCGATGTCGGCATGCCGAGCTTTCGCAAGGTCGGGTCCACGCTGACCGACGAGGCGATCGAGAAAGCGGTGGCGGCCGACGGCGTGATCCTCGGTCCGTGCGGGATGACGCTCTATCCGCCGCGCGACAAGGGCGGCATCAACGTGCCGGGCACCATCCGCAAGCGGCTCGACCTCTATGCGAACCTGCGACCGGCGCGCTCGCGTGCGGCGGTTCCCGACGCACGGCGCGGCATGGACCTTCTCGTCGTACGCGAGAACACCGAAGGCTTCTATTCCGATCGCAACATGTTCATGGGCATCGGCGAGTTCATGCCCACGCCAGACCTCGCGATCTCGGTGCGCAAGATCACCCGCAATGCGTCGCGCCGCATCTCGCGGGTCGCGTTCGAGTGGGCGCTGCGCCGTCGGAAGAAGGTCACGGCGGTGGGCAAGCAGCATGTGCTGCAGATGTCCGACGGGCTGTTCATGGAGGAGGCCTACGCCGCCGCGAAGGCCAATCCCGGCGTGGAATTCCACGAGTTCGATGTCGATGCGATGGCCGCCGAACTGTACAGCCGCCCGGAGCGGCACGACGTGGTGCTGCTCACCAACATGTTCGGGGACATCCTGTCCAATGCCGCGGTCGCGATCTCCGGCGGCCTCGGGTTGGCGGCGGCGCTCAATGCCGGCGACGACCACGCGGTGGCGAATGCGGGGCACGGGTCGGCGCCGGACATCGCGGGCAGGGGCATCGCCAATCCCACCGGGATGATCCTGTCGACCGCGATGCTGTTCGAGTGGCTCGGGGTGAAGCATTCGAAGCCCGTGCTGGTCGAAGCCTCGCAGGCGATCACCGCGGCAGTCGATGCGGCACTGGCCGACGACGGTGCACGCACCGGCGACCTCGGCGGCCGTGGCAACACCCGGTTGTTCGCCGAGCGGGTCGTCGCGGCGCTCGCTTGAGCGGGACGATGGGCATGGCGCCATCGCCGGGCCTGCAGCTGGGCTGCATCGCGGACGATTTCACCGGGGCCACCGACCTCGCCAGCACGCTGGTCGCGCAGGGCATGCGCACGGTCGTGCTGCTCGGCGAGCCGGCCGCAGACATGCCGGTGCCGCAGGCCGATGCACTGGTGGTCGCACTGAAGTCGCGCTCGATCCCGGCAGCCGACGCGGTTGCCAGCTCGCTCGTGGCGCTGCGCTGGCTGCGGGCGGCCGGGTGCCGGCAGTTCTTCTTCAAGTACTGCTCGACCTTCGATTCGACCGACGCAGGCAACATCGGCCCGGTGGCCGAAGCGCTGCTCGATGCGCTCGACGCGCGGTTCACGCTGGCCTGTCCGGCGTTCCCGGCCAATGCCCGCAGCGTCTACCGAGGCTACCTGTTCGTCGGCGACCGGCTGCTGTCGGAGTCGGGCATGCGCGACCATCCGCTCAATCCGATGACTGATCCGTCGCTGGTGCGAGTGCTGTCGCGCCAGATGCGCGGCGAGGCTGGGCTGGTCGGCTACGAGGCGGTGGAGAAGGGCGCGGCCGCCATCGTGTCGGAGATGCAGTCACTGCAGGCGCGTGGTGTGCGGATCGCGATCGCCGATGCGCTGAGCGAGCGCCACCTGATGACGCTGGGCGAGGCCTGCGCCGAGCTGGCGCTGGTCACCGGCGGGTCCGGCATGGCGATGGGGCTGCCAGCCAACTTCCGCGCGCGCGGCTGGGTGCCATCGATCGACAGTGCTGCGCTGCCCGCTGTCGATGGGCATCGCGCGGTGATCGCCGGCAGCTGCTCGGCGATGACGCGAGAGCAGGTGGCTCGCATGTCCGCAGTGGCACCGTCGTGGTTCGTGGATCCCGCGGCACTGGACGATGCCGACCGCGCGGTGCGGCAGGCGCTGGACTGGGCACGACCGAAGCTCGCCGCCGGCCCGGTGCTGGTGTGTTCGAGCGCTTCCCCGGAGCAGGTTGCCGAAGCGCGCAGGCTGCTGGGCGAGGATGCAGGACTGCGGGTCGAGCAGGTGCTGGCGCGCATCGCCTGCGGGCTGGTCGACGCCGGCGTGCGCCGGCTGGTGGTGGCTGGCGGCGAGACCTCGGGTGCAGTGGTCGGGGCACTCGGCATCCCGGCCCTGCGCATCGGGCCGGTGATCGCACCGGGCGTGCCGTGGACCGCGGCCGAGGGCGGCCGGCCGATGTGGCTCGCGCTGAAGTCCGGTAACTTCGGAGACCCGGACTTCTTCAGCGCGGCACTGGACTTCGCCGGCTGAGCGCGGACCGGGCCATCGAACGGAAGGATCCTGCCATGCTGAACGTGTCGAACGCGCCTAACGAAGATCGCCTGCGCGAAGAACTCGTGATGCTCGGCCGGTCGCTCTACGACCGGGGGCTTGCGCACGGATCGGCCGGCAACCTCAGCGTGAAGGTGTCCGATGGCTGGCTCATGTCGCCGACCAACTCGTGCCTCGGGCGGCTCGACCCGGCGCGCCTGTCGCGGCTGGATGCCGACGGCAGGCTGGTCGATGGCGACGCGCCGTCGAAAGAGAGCTTCCTGCACCTGTCGATGTATGGCGAGCGCGCGGACTGCGGCGCGGTGGTGCACCTGCATTCGGTGCATTCGGTCGCGGTCTCCTGCCTCGACGGCATCGATCCGGACAATGTCTTTCCGCCGATCACCGCCTATGCGGTGATGCAGGTCGGGCGGCTGGCGCTGGTGCCCTATTTTCCGCCTGGCGATGGCGCGCTGGCCGAGGCGGTACGCAGGGTCGCGTCGAAGCACCATTCGATCCTGCTCGCCAACCACGGTCCGGTGGTGGCCGGGCGCTCGCTGGCGGCCGCGGTCAATGCGGTCGAGGAACTCGAGCAGACCGCCCGGCTGATGCTGCTGCTCGACGGACGGCGCACGCGCCTGCTCGACCCCTCCCAGGTGGCCGAACTGGAGCGCCGCTTCCCCGGCTGAGCGCGGGCTGCGGCACAATACGCGGCAACAACAACCGCCGCAGGCCGAGCTGCCACTGACTGCCTCCTGGGCACCGGCAGTCGCGCCTGCACGGAGGAGAATCAGATGCGTAACCACGGACCCGGTTCCACGACCGCCGCCACCGCCGCGACCGCCGCTATCGGCGCGCTGGCGCTGCTTTGCGCCGGCGCCGTCCAGGCTCAGCCCGCCTGGCCGGTCAAGCCGGTGCGGCTGGTGCTGCCGTTCCCTCCCGGCGGCGGTACCGACATCCTTGGCCGTACCCTGGCGATCCGGCTGGGCGATGCGATCGGCCAGCCGGTGCTCACCGACAACCGTCCCGGCGCCGGCGGCAACCTCGGTGCCGAGATCGTCGCGCGCTCCGCGCCGGACGGCTATACCGCCGTGCTGGTCGCGCCGGGCTTCGTGATCAGCCCGAGCATGTATCGCAAGCTCGGCTTCGACCCGTTCAAGGACTTCGAACCAGTATCGCTCGTCGCCTGGATCCCGAACCTGCTGGCGGTGCATCCCTCCCTGCCGGCGCAGAACGTGAAGGAACTGGTCGCCTATGCCAGGGCGAATCCGGACCGCATCAGCTACGGCTCCGGTGGCGTCGGGACGTCCAACCACCTCGGCACCGAACTGCTCGCGGTGCGTACCGGCACCCGCATGGTGCACGTGCCGTACAAGGGCGCGGCCACCGCGATGATGGATACCGTCGCCGGCAACGTGCACCTGATCACGATCGGTACCGGCGCCGCTCTGGCGCAGGTCAGGGCGGGCAAGCTGCGCGCGCTCGCGACGCTCACCCCGGCCCGCGTGCCGAACGCACCGGAGATCCCGACCATTGCCGAAGCGGGCTTCCCCGGACTCGAGGTGCTGACTTGGTACGGCGTTTTCCTTCCGGCGAAGACGCCGCGCCAGATCGTCGATCGCATGAATTCGGAACTGTCGCGGCTGATGTTCGAACCGGAAGTTCGTGAGCGCTTGTCCAGCATCGGTGCCGAACCGATGAAGAGCACCACGGCCGAGACCGCGCGCTTCATCCGCGAGGAATACAAGCGCTGGGCCGAGGTGATCAAGGCCGCGAAACTGCAGATGGACTGATGCGATGGGGATGGCAATGGAGACGGTGACAGTGACAGCGATGCCGACCTGCGGATTGCAGGACGCGGCGGCTGCAGGTACGGGCGGGTGGCGCGTGGGCGTCTGCACGGCGATCGTGGTCGCTTGCGCGATGCTGCCGCTGGCTGGCGCCTCGGCTGCGGACACCGGGTTCCCGACGCGCCCGATGCGGATCATCGTACCCTTCGCGCCGGGTGGGCCGACCGATGTCGCGGCGCGGGTGATCGGACCGAAGATGAGCGATGCCTGGGGGCAGCCGGTCGTGATCGACAACCGCGTCGGGGCGGGCGGCAACATCGGCATGGCACTGGCCGCCAAGGCTCCGCCCGACGGACATACGGTGCTGTTCACCAGCAGTTCGGTCGTGGTCAACCAGACCCTGTTCAGCAAGCCCGGGTACGACGTGTTCAAGGATCTGATCGCCGTGACCCGCGCGAACACCACGCCGAACATCCTGGTCGTGCATCCATCGGTACCCGCGAAGAACCTGGCCGAACTGATCGCGCTGGTGCGTGCGAATCCCGGCAAGTACAGCTATGCATCGCCCGGGACCGGCACCACCGGACACCTCAGCTGCGAGATGCTGCGCGTGGCGGCGAAGATCGACATCCAGCATGTGCCGTTCAACGGGGCAGCGCCCGCAGTGACCTCGATCGTTGGCAACCAGACTCCGATCGGCTGCCTCGGCCTGCCACCGGCCCAGCCGCAGTTGAAATCGGGTGCGCTGCGCCCGATCGCAGTGACCAGCGCCCAGCGCTGGAAGCAGAATCCCGACGTGCCGACGATGGTCGAGAGCGGGTTTCCCGGCTTGGTCAACGACCTGATGACCGGCGTGTTCGTACCGGCCGGCACGTCCGTGGCGATCGTCAACCGCCTGCACGCCGAGATTGCCCGCATCGTGATGCTGCCCGACGTCCAGGACCGGCTCGGGCCGCTCGGATTCGAGCCGGTGGCCAATACGCCAGCCCAGTTCGCGCGCCAGGTGCGCGAGGAGGTCGAGATGTACGGCAAGGTCATCCGCGCGTCGAACATCAAGTCAGACTGATCCTGGGGCCTTCCGTCCCGGCGCATCCAACGAGGAGAACGAAGTGAAGACGAATCGACCCGCACGGCGGGCCATCATCGCAACCGGTGCGCTGCTGGGCGCAGCCTCCCTGATGCCGGCAGCGCCTGCGCTCGCGCAGGGCAAGGGTGCGGACGTATTCCCCTCCCGGCCCGTACGCATGATCGTCCCGTTCGCGCCCGGCGGCCCGACCGACATCGTGGCGCGGCTGCTCGGCCAGCGGCTGGGGGACCTGTGGGGCCAGACTGTGCTGATCGACAACCGCGCCGGCGCCGGCGGCAACCTGGGCGTCGAGATCGCCGCCCGTGCCGCGCCCGACGGCTACACCGTGCTGGTCACCAGCTCCAGCTACGTGGTGAACCCGGCGCTGTACGAGAAGCTGCGCTGGGATCCGTTCAAGAGCTTCGTGCCGGTGACCAATGCCGCGACCTCGCCGAACCTGTTCGTCGTGCATCCGTCGGTTCCCGCGAAGTCGATGAAGGAACTGGTCGCGCTGGTCAAGTCGCAGCCGGGCAAGTTCAGCTATGCCTCGCCCGGGCTCGGTACCACGCCGCAGCTGTCTTGCGAGATGTTCAAGGCGATGACCGGTGCAGACATCCAGCACGTGCCCTACGGTGGCGCCGGCCCTGCGACAACCTCGGTGGTCGGCAACCAGAACCCGGTTGGCTGCATGGCACAGCCGCCGGCGGTGCCGCACGTGCAGGCCGGCAAGCTGCGCGCGCTGGCGATCACCAGCGCGAAGCGTTCGGCCAGCCTTCCGGACGTGCCGACGATGGTGGAGCAGGGCTTCACGAACTTCGTCACCGACAACATGAACGGGGTGTTCCTGCCGGCCGGTGCGTCGCCGGCGCTGGTCGCCCGGCTGCACGCCGACATCCTCAAGGCGCTGGCGACCACTGACGTTCGCGAGCGCCTGCTGGCGCAGGGCCTCGAGCCGGTCGGCGACACGCCACAGGCCTTCGCGGCCTACGTGAAGCAGCAGATCGCCCAGTGGACCAAGGTCATCAAGGACGCCGGGATCAAGGTGGAATGATGAAACCGATCGGCCTGGGCATCATCGGCGCGGGCCGTATCGGTACCTTGCGTGCACGGCTCGCGGCGAAGCACGCCGGCGTGCGGTTCATCGCCGTGTCGGACAGCGATCCGAAGAACGCGGCGCGCACGGCGGGGCTCTGCGGTGCCGCGCTGCATGGTACCGACAACGACGCGATCATCGACCATCCCGAGGTCGATGCAGTGATCGTGTCGACGCCGGAAGGCGAGCATCTGGCGCCGGTGCTGCGCGCGATCGCCGCGGGCAAGCCGGTGCTGGTCGAGAAGCCGGTCGCGCTCACGCTCGCCGATGCCGACCGGGTGATCGCCGCGGCGCAGAAGGCGGGCACCGATCTGCGGGTCGGCTACAGCCGCCGCTACAAGGATCGCTACCTGATCGCACGCGAGCAGATCCTGCAGGGGCGGATCGGGAAGGTCCTCGGCGCCTCGGCACGCGTATACAACTCGCGAGCGCAGGCGCTGGCGATGATGGGGCGCAACCCCCATGCGACGCCGGTGGTCGATGCGCTGACGTACTACGTCGACCTGATCGGCTGGTTCCTCGACGGCGAGCCGTTGCGCGAGGTGTATGCGCGTGGCCAGAAGGGCGTGCTCGCGGCTGCCGGCCATGCGGCGGACGATGTCGACTTCGCGCTGCTGACCTATGAGCGCGGCACCGTCGCCAACCTCACCGTGAGCTATGCGCTTCCATCTATGTACCCGGCGCTGGGCCATGCCGCGCGCGTCGAACTGATCGGCGACCAGGGCGTGATGATCCTCGACGACGACCACACCGACCAGCTGATGTATTCCGAGAAGGGCATGCCGCACGTATACCTGCCCGACCACAACGTGAACATGGTGTTCCTGCAGAGCGGCACGCCCGGCGATTGGGCGCTGGGCGAGTTCTGGGGGCCGATCGCCAACGAGACGCGGGCGTGGCTCGATTTCCTGGTGCTCGGATCGCCATGCGTGCTGCCCGATGCGCGGACCGCCCGTGCGACACTCGAAGCAACGCTGGCGATCGAAGCTTCGGTCGCCTCGGGGGGCGCGGTGCACCTGCCGCTGCCCGGTTGAACGGGAAACGGATGGACATGATGCAGGGCAGGCAGGTATCGAGGTCGGCCGCTTTCCGGGCGGTCGTGTTGGCTGCGGCAGCCGCTGCGTCGGCACCCGCCGCGGCACAGACGGCGTGGCCGTCGAAGCCGGTCCGGATGATCGTCGCGTTCGTGCCCGGCGGTGGCACGGACATCGTCGCGCGCCTCCTGGCGCCGCGCTTCAGCGAAGCGCTGGGACAGACGGTGGTGATCGACAACCGCGGCGGGGCGGGCGGCAACATCGGCACCGAAGTCGCCGCGCGCGCTGCCCCCGACGGCTACACGCTGCTGATGGGCAACGTGGCGCCGAATGCGATCAACGTGAGCCTGGCGCCAGTCCCGTTCGATCCGGTCAGGGATTTCGCGCCGATCTCCCAGGTGGCGATCACGCCGAACGTGCTGGTCGTGCACCCGGCGCTGCCGGTGAAGACGGTCAAGGAACTGCTCGCGCTGGCCCGGGCGAAACCCGGGGCTCTCGCGTTCCCTTCCGCCGGCAATGGCACGTCCTCGCATCTCGCCGGCGAACTGCTGAAGAACCTGGCGAAGATCGACATGCTGCACGTACCGTACAAGGGCGGTGGCGCAGCACTGGCCGACCTGATGGGCGGGCAGGTGCAGCTGATGTTTGCGACCACGCCGGCGGCGATGCCGCTGGTGAAGGCCAGTCGCCTGCGCGCAGTCGCTGTCACGACCCGTGCGCGTTCCCAGGCCTTGCCCGACCTGCCGACGATGATCGAGGCGGGAGTGCCGAACTACGACGCGGCAACCTGGTACGGCCTGCTTGCTCCGGCGGCGACGCCGCGCGGGGTGATCGACCGGATGCATGCCGAGACCGTGAAGATCATCGGTACGCCGGACATGCGCGACAAGCTCATCGCGCAGGGCTTCGAGCCGGTGGGCAGTTCGCCGGCGGAGTTCGCTGCTTACATCCAGGCGCAGATCGAGACCTGGGCGAAGGTGATACGGGCGGCGGGCTTGAAGTCGTAGCGTTCCGGCTTCGGCTTGCGCAGGTTGGCTCTGCGTGCGGAGGCGCGCGGGGCCTGCCGGGGGGTGTCGTCGGCGGGGCTTAGGCTGGCGCAGGCGCCCCGCCGACGACACCCCCCGACAGGCCGGGCCAGCGATTTCCGGTGCGTTGGCTGGGTGCCCTGAGCGACGGGAGGCTGTCGTCTCGGCACGCCCGCGATGCCGCCACATTCCTCCTCCACCCCAACGGCGCGTGCCGGCCGGGCAGTGCGCAGGAAGCGGGGGTGGGGTTCCCCCCGGCAGGCGACTGTGCCAACCGGAGCCAGCCGGGGGGAACCCCACCCCCGCCAGCCGGAACCGATCAGCAAGGTACGCCGCCGCTCACCCCCGCCCGATGAAGTCGCCCTTGCCGATCGCCAGCCCGTTGTGCCGCAGCAGGTTGTACGCGGTCGTATAGTGGAAGTAGAAGTTCGGCAAGATGAAGCCGAGCAGGTACGCCTGGCCCTTCATGTCGATCGGGTACTTGCCCATCATGTACGACACCTGCCGCTCTTCGCTGCCGTCGATCTGCGCGGCAGTGAAGGTGTCGATGTAGGCGATGGTCTTCTCGACGCGGGCCTTCAGCTCGGCGAACGACTGCTCGGCGTCGTCGAACTTCGGCGGCTCGGCGCCGGCGAGGCGGCCGACGCCGGCCTTCGCGAAGTCGGCCGCGACCTGCACCTGCTTCGTGAAGGTGAACATGTCCGGAAACAGGCGGGCCTGCAGCATCGCCGGCTCGGTGATGTTGCTGGCGGCGCAGTGCGCGGCTGCCTTGTCGAGGATCGCGGCGAGGTTGGCGAGGTTACGAGTGAACACGGGGACCGAGGCGGTGTACATCGAGATCGTCATGCGTATGTCTCCTGTGGTTGAAGCGGGCTGGCCCGCAGGTGTGGCGGCTGGCTGCGGGCGGGTCGTTCGCTGGTCGAGTATAGGCGCGTGGCCGCGGCACGGTCGGCATCGCGGGTGCGGATGCCGGCCCTTGAGCGCACGCCGACCATGCCGGTTGCTATCATCGGCCGATGAGTGACGTCATCCAGATCACGTCGCGGGCGAACCCGACGTTCCAGCGGTTGCGCCGGCTGGCGACCGAACCGCGCGAGCGCACCCGTTCCAACCGTACGCTGCTCGAAGGCGATCACCTGATCGGAGCCTGGCTCGAGCGGGATCATCCGGTGACTACCCTTGCGGTCGATGCGGCCGCGCTCGAGGTGCCGGCACGCTGGCCTGGCGTGACCCGTGTACTCGACGATGCACGTGCCCGGCACATCGAGATCCTCGCTTTCCCGGCCTCGCTGCTGGACCAGCTGTCGGGCCTCGACTCGCCGTCCAGGCTGGTGGCCGAGATCATGCCGCGCGAGGGTAACCTCGATGCCATGCGCGGGCAGGATG
The DNA here is from genome assembly GCA_020248265.1 of Rhodocyclaceae bacterium. NCBI lineage: Bacteria > Pseudomonadati > Pseudomonadota > Betaproteobacteria > Rhodocyclales > Rhodocyclaceae > Rhodocyclaceae bacterium. Next base: position 106,390 of record JADCHX010000010.1, on the reverse strand, counting down.
TGGTGCTGCTCGACCGCATCCAGGACCCTGGCAACGTCGGAGCGATCCTGCGCACCTGCGCCGCCGCTGGCGTGGGCCACGCGGTGGCCGGGCCCGGTACCGCGGCATTCTGGTCGCCGAAGGTGATACGCGCCGCGATGGGCGCACATGCGCTGCTCAACCTCGCCAGCGTCGACGACCTGGCGCAATGCTGCCGCTCGCTGGGGGTGCCGGCCTACGGTACCTCGTCGCATGCGATGGTCACGCTCGATTCGATCGACCTGCAGCCGCGCTGCGCCTGGGTGTTCGGCCACGAGGGTGCCGGGCTGGGCGAGCCTGTCGAGGCGGCGATAGCCGAGTGCGGCGCGCTGGTGGCGATCGACCAGGCCCCCGACGTGGAATCCCTGAACGTCGCCGCAGCGGCTGCGGTCTGCCTGTTCGAGATGCGGCGCCAGCGGCGCGCCTCGGCCGGCACCGGGCCGGGCTTCGACGACTGCTAGACCCGATCAACCCTGGACGGAACGACTGCCATGCGCATCACCGACATCCGAGAAGTTGCCGTACCGCTCAACTCCAGCCTTCGAAATGCGGTGTTCGACTTCAGCGAGATGACTACCTCTGTGGTCGCCGTGTACACCGACCAGGTGTGCGACGGCCGGCCGGTGGTCGGCTATTCCTTCAACTCCACCGGCCGCTACGCGTGCGGGGCCCAGATGCGCGACCGGTTCATCCCGCGCATCCTGAAGGCAGACCCCGAGTCGCTGCTCGACGCCTCTGGCGGCAACATCGATCCCGGGAAGGTGCTCGCCGCGATGATGCAGCGCGAGAAGCCCGGTGGCCATACCGAACGTTCGGTCGCGATCGGCACCATCGAAGTCGCGGTCTGGGATGCCGTCGCCAAGATCGAATGCAAGCCGCTGCACCGGGTGCTTGCCGAGCGCTACAGCGGTGGCAGCAGGCTGGAGAAGATTCCGTGCTACGTCGGCGGCGGCTGGTACGAGCCCGGCAAGGGCATCCCCGAACTGCTGGACGAGATCCGGATGAAGTTCGGCCAGGGCTACGACGTGATGAAGATCAAGGTCGGCGGTGCCTCGCTCGAAGAGGATATCCGCAGGGTCGAGGCTGCGCTGGAACTGGTCGGCGATTCGAAGCGGCTCGCGGTCGACGCCAATGCCGGCTTCGACCGGGCCCGCTCCCTCGCCTATGCCAAGGCACTCGGCCGCTACCAGCTCAAGTGGTTCGAGGAGCCGACCGATCCGCTCGATTATGCGCTGCTGTCCGAGTTCTCCGGCACGTACGGCGCGGCGATCGGCACGGGCGAAAACCTCTTCTCTACTCAGGACATCGAGAACCTGATCCGCTTCGGCGGGCTTCAGCCGGCGCGCGACTTCATCCAGATCGACGTGCCCCAGAGCTATGGCATCGTGCAGTTCGCACGCACGCTCGAGATGATGGAGCGGCACGGCTGGGACCGCAGCAGGGTGTTCCCGCACGGCGGCAACCAGATGACGCTGCATATCGTCGGTGGCTTCGGGCTGGGTGGTTGCGAAGCCTATCCTGGTGTGTTCGGTGCGTTCGCCGGCTTCGCCGATGATGCGAAGGTCGAGGCCGGCTGGTTGCGGCTGCCCGATCGCCCGGGCATCGGCTTCGAGGCGCAGGATGCGCTCTACGCGATCATGAAGGCGATGGGCTGAGGATGCGTCAGTCGCCTTCGAGCAGGCCGAGGTAGCGGTCGATCGCAGTATGGTGGACGGAGGTGTCCTTCGTCGCGCCGAGTTTCTGCTCCGCCTCGTTCCACACGCGCACCACCGTCTCTGCGAGCGCGGTCTGCATGCCGGTGGCGTCGGCCACCTCGAGTGCGGTGCGCAGGTCCTTGGCCATCAGCGCCAGACCGAAGCCGTCGGCATACGTGCCGGAAAGCACGAACGGCTTCATCTTGACCAGCGTGCTGTTGTTCACGCCGGTGGAGGCGTTGATGATGTCGACCATCGTCGCGGGGTCGAGCCCGAAACGAGAGCCCGCGCGCACGGCCTCGCATGCGGCAAGCAGGCCGGCGGCGGATACGTAGTTGTTCAGCGCCTTGATCGCGTGGCCGGCGCCCAGGCCGCCGGCCACCAGCGGCTTGCCCATCGGCGCGAACACCGGCCGCATCGCCTCGATCGCCGCTTCATCGCCGCCGACCATGATCGCCAGCGTGCCGTCCACCGCGCGGCGCACGCCTCCCGACACCGGCGCGTCGATGAAGCGGATGTCCATCTTCGCCAGCTGCTCGCCCAGTTCGCGCGTCCCCACCGGCGAGGACGAGCTCATGTCGATCACGGTCGCCCCCTTCTTGAGCGAACCTGCCACCCCGCCGGTGCCGTCGCCGGCTTCGCCGAGCAGCACCCGCTGCACCGTCCTGCCGTCGGGCAGCATGGTGATCACGACGTCGCAGGCGGCGCCGATCGCCCCGGGCGAACCCGCTGCCTGCTGCCCGAGTTCCTTCGCCAGCGATTCGGTGAGCGTGCGGTCGATGTCGAGAAGCAGCAGCCTGTGGCCTGCGCCCGACAGGCGGGTGGTCATCGGCCTGCCCATGTTGCCGAGGCCGATGAATCCGATCGTGATTTTTCCGTCCGTCATGCGTCCTCCAGATGCTGTTCATCCCATCGGCAGTTCGGTGCCGATTCCTTTCGCGGCTGCGAGTTCGAGTACCCGGCGCCCGGTATACAGGTCCTGCAGCGCCATGCCGTGCGATTCGTACAGCGTTACCTGTTCCGGCGAGGTGCGCCCCTGGCGGCGGCCGATGATGACATCGCCCAGCGTCGGGATGTTCTCCCAGTAGATGATGCCGGCTTCCACCCCGGCGAGCAGGTCGCCGCATTCGCCGGCGGCCACCTCGACCGAGTCGACGACGATCAGGTCAGCGCGCTTGACGCTGGCGAGATCGATCTCCCGGCGGTTCAGTGCATTGGCGCCGGTCGCCGAGATGAACTGGCCCGGCTCGAGCCAGCGTCCGTCGAACAGCGGCTCGTCCGATCGGGTCATGGTGACGATGATGTCGGAGCCGCGCACCGTCTCTTCGCGTGAGGCGGCGGGGCGCACCGTGGTGCCGACCTTCTCCGACATCTCTTCACAGAACGCCTTCACCCGCTCTGCGTTGCGGCCGAACACCTTTACCTCGCGGATGTCGCGCACCGCGCAGGTGGCTTCAAGCTGGGTCACCGCATGCTGGCCCGAGCCGAACAGCCCGACCACGGACGATTCCGGGCGCGACAGATACCTGGCCGCCACGCCGGTCGCCGCACCGGTTCGCATCCGGCCCATCCAGTTCGCTTCGAGGATTGCCTCGAGGTTGCCCTGCGCATGGTTGATCAGGTGGACCAGGAAGGTACGCGAGCGATCGGGGCGGACGTAGTAGGCCTTGTAGCCGATCGTGTTGATCTCCGGCGCGGCACCCTGCACGATGTGCAGGTGCCCCCCGGGCTGCCGCGTGCGCCGGCGCGCGATGTCGAAGGCCTTGCCGTTCGCGCGATCGACGAACGCCTGTTCGACGCGCTCGATCGCCATCGGCATCGTCAGTACCGACCGGATGTCGGCTTCACTGAGGTATCGGACCATGGGATTCTCCTCGTTGCGCGCACGATACCATCGGTGCGGCAATCCACTAAACTCCGGCATGTTCCACGTTCCGATCCCCGCTTCGATCCCCTCAGCCTCGCACGACGCATGACTGCCGACGGCCCCGCCGATTCATCCGCCAGTACGCCGCCGGTTGCCGGTCATTCCGGCCCCCTGTCCGGCGTCCGCGTGCTCGAGTTCGGCCAGATCGCCGCTGGCCCGTTCTGCGCGATGCTGCTGGCCGACCTTGGTGCCGATGTGGTGAAGGTCGAGAAGCCCGACGGCGGTGACGACATGCGCCGCTGGCCGCCGATGAGCGAAGGGCCGGATGCATCGGCTGGCCGGTATTCCGAGAACTTCGCATCGGTCAACCGGAACAAGCGCAGCATCGCGGTCGACCTCAAGGATGCCGAGGCCGTTGCCGGGCTGCGCCGGCTGGCGGCGGTTGCAGACGTCATCGTCGAGAACTTCCGGCCCGGCGTGCTCGATCGGCTGGGACTCGGCTACGATGCGGTGCGTGCGCAGGCTCCGAGGCTTGTCTACACGTCGCTCACTGGCTATGGACAGACCGGGCCGTATGCCGGACGCGGCGCCTTCGACGTGACGATCCAGGCTGTCAGCGGCCTGATGAGCGTCACTGGCGAGCCGGGGGGCGCTGCGGTCAAGGCTGGTGTACCGGTCGGTGATTTCGTCGCCGGCCTCTACGCCGCCTACACGACGCTGGCAGCGGTGATGGCTGCACGCACGACCGGCCAGGGCACCCGGGTCGACTGCTCGATGCTGGGTGGCCTGCTCGGCATCGCGCAACTGCAGACCAGCGAGTTCTTCGGCACCGGCCGCATCCCGCAGCCGCTCGGATCGGCGCATCCGCGCAATGCGCCGTATCGCGGATTCCACGCATCGGACGCGCCGTTCGTGATCGCCGCGGGTAACGACAAACTGTGGCATTCGGTATGCGAGGCCGTCGGTTTCGAGGGCCTGAAGGACGACGAGCGTTTCGCTACACAGGAGCAGCGTGCCCGCAACCAGGCCGAACTGTTCGACCTGTTGCAACCGGTGTTCGGGACGAAGCCGGTGGCGCACTGGCTCGCGGAGTTCGACCGGCGAGGCGTGCCGTATGCGCCGATCAACGACTATGCGGAGATCCTCGACGATCCGCAGGTGGCGCACCTTGGGCTGGTGCATCCGATGACGCTGCCCAACGGCCGGCAGACGCGCACGGTCGGCTTTCCGGTCCAGGTCGCAGGCTTCGATTTCCGTGTTTACCGCCAGCCCCCGGCCCTCGGCGAACACAACGAGGAGGTGCAGCGCGAATGGCTCGGGTGACGCTGCTTGCGCAGTCCGAGGCGGGGGCATGCACGTTGCGCCTCGACCGCGCCGACAAGGCGAACGCTCTCGATGTGGAGATGGTCGATGCCATCGGAGCGGCGCTCGACGCCGTCGCCGCCGACCCGCCGCGGCTGCTGGTGCTCGAAGGTAGCGGACGCAATTTCTGCGCTGGTTTCGACTTCAACGGCTACGAAACGCTCGGTGAGGGTGAACTGCTCTGGCGTTTCGTGGCGATCGAGCAGATGCTGCAGAAGTTGCGCGCGATGCCTTGCGTGACCATCGCCTGCGTGCAGGGCGGCGCGTTCGGCGCAGGGGCCGACCTGGCGGCCGCCTGTACGTTCCGCGTGGGCGTGCCGTCCGCGCGATTCCGTTTTCCCGGCTTCCAGTTCGGCCTCGCGCTCGGTACGCGGGCACTGGCTGCCCTGATCGGACAGCAGGCCGCACGCGAGATCCTCCTGTCCGGCGAGGTGGTCGACAGCGCGCAGGCGCAGGCGACCGGGCTGCTGACTGCGGTCGTCGATTCGGCGGACGGATTCGCTGCCGAGGTAGATTCGATCAACGCCCGTTTCGGGCGGCTGGACGCCGCCTCTGTCGCGCTGGTGCTGCGCAATACCGCAGCACGGGATGCAGACGGCGACCTCGCAGACCTGGTGCGCTCGGTCGCGAGGCCCGGCCTGAAGCAGCGGATCGCAGCGTACCGGGGCGAAGCCTGAGCATGGCCAGCAGACACGCGTCCGCTGCGCAAGCCGTGTGCGCCCCGGGCGGATGTTGCACGATGGACGTTTCGAGATGAGGGATATACCGTGAACCGACTTGCTGCGGCACTGGCCGCACCCATACTGGCCATCCTGCTGGCGCTGGCGGGAGGTTCCGGCGTCGCTGCCGCGCAGACCCCGGAAGACAACCTGCGCAAGCTGGTCGAGGCGAAGATGCCCGGCGAACGCGTGCGCGAGATCCGCCGGACCCCGCTGCCGGGCGTATACGAGGTCGCGTTCGGCAATCGTCTCTTCTATGCGGACGAAGGACTGAACTACCTCATCATCGGCCAGATCATCGAGTCGGCGACCAACCGCAACCTCACCGACCAGCGCCTGCGCCAGCTCACCGCGATAGACGTGAAGCAACTGCCGCTCGACGCCGCGATCAAGACCGTCAAGGGCGACGGCAGGCGGATCCTGTACGTGTTCTCCGATCCGCTCTGTCCGTTCTGCAGCCAGCTCGAACAGGAACTGCAGAAGGTCACCAACGTCACGGTGTATACCTTCCTCACCCCGGTCGAGCAGATGCGGCCCGGCTCGCGCAACCGCGCGCTCGAGATCTGGTGCTCCAGCGATCGCCGTCGCGCCTGGGACGAGTGGATGCTGAAGCAGGTCGCCCCGGTCTCGAAGCCGACCTGTCGCAATCCGCTCGAACAGGTCGTCAAGCTGTCCGACAAGCTCGGTTTCACCGTGACCCCGACGCTGGTGTTCGCCGACGGCGCGGTGCTGTCGGGCATGATCCCGGCCGCCCAGATCGAGAAGTTCATGAATGCAGTGGCTCCGGCACCCGCTCCGGCGAAGAAGTAGCGCATTCGCCTGGCTGGGCCAGGCTGCGTTTGTGGCCGGCGACAGCGCCCTACGGCGGTCTTCGCGGCGCAGGGCCGATCGGTTAGTATCGCCATCACGACAGACGCGATTGCCGAGCGCGCAGTGGAAGTTTCGATGCCAGGGAGGCATCGACCCGGATGGTGTTGTATCTGACGATCGGCTTGCCCGTGCTTTGCATCATCGCACTCAAGGGCAGCACCGTGGTGGTTTCCCTCTACGCGCTCGAGCTTGGCGCGGGCGCGGCAACGATCGGCATCCTGATCGGGTTGTATGCGCTGTTCCCGACGCTGCTCTCGGTCGCATCCGGACGGTTGCTCGACCGCGTCGGTTACCTGCCGCCGATTGCCTGGGGCAGCGCCGGCGTCATCGGAGGGCTGCTGGTGCCGGTGCTGATGCCCGACATGATCGGGCTCGTGATCTCGGCGGCGCTGCTCGGTCTGTCGAACGTGTACTTCATCGTGCCGATGCAGAGCCTGGTCAACCGCATCGCCACGGGCGCCGATCGCGCGCGCAACGTCGCCAACTTCAGTCTTGCTGTGTCGATCGGTCAACTGGTCGGGCCAGTACTCGCCGGCTTCCTCATCGATGCGATCGGTCACCGGTTTTCGTATCTTGTGCTGGCGATGCTGCCGCTGGGCACGCTCGCCATGCTCTACCGTATGCGCGATGCGCTGCCGCCGAAGCCGGGCGCCGATGGTCCGGTCGAGAAGCCCGACCTGCTCGGCATGCTGTCCAACCGCGGGTTGCGCCCGATCTTCATCACCAGCGCGATCGCGGTGGCCAGCTTCGACCTGTATTCGTTCTTCCTGCCGATCTACGGCCACTCGATCGGTCTCTCGGCCTCGGCGATCGGACTCGTGCTGGGCACGTTCGCCGCCGCCGCATTCGTGATCCGCGCGATCATGCCCTGGCTGATCAAGCGCATCGGCGAGGCCGGGTTGCTGGTGCGCTCGCTGCTGCTGTCGGGTATCGCCTACCTGCTGTTCCCGTTCGTCAGCAGCGTCTGGCTGTTGGCGCTGCTGTCGTTCGTGCTCGGGCTGGGGGTGGGCTGCGGACAACCCCTGACGATGATGATGTGCTACAACCGCGCGCCGCCTGGGCGCTCGGGTGAGGCGCTGGGCGTGCGCTTCACCATCGTCAACCTCACCCACATGACGATCCCCGTGCTGTTCGGCACGATGGGTGCGGCACTCGGTCTTCTCTTCGTGTTCTGGGCCAAGGGCGCGCTGCTGGTCGGCAGTGCTGCTGCCGGATCGATCCTGGAGCGCCGGCGTTGACCATCGTCCATGTGACGATGATCGTCATGCTCACCCACCTGGGGGTGATCGGCGCCAAGCTGCTGCTTGCCCTGTTCGCCATCGACTTCGGCGCCTCGCCGGTTCAGGTGGGTCTGACCTTCGCCCTGTTCTCGATCCTGCCGGCGATCTTCGCAATCAGCGCGGGGCGCTGGGTCGACCGTATCGGCGTGCGGGCGCCGCTGCTGATCGGCTGCGGCGGCGCCGGCCTCGCGATCACCGTGGTGTTCTTCGCGCCAGGACTATGGGCGCTGTATCCCTGCGCAGCCCTGATCGGCGTGTTCTTCATGGTCTATGCGGTCGCCGGGCAGAGCCTGGTCGGCAGCCTCGGGGAGACGAGCGACCGCACCCGCAACTTCAGCTACTACGCGCTCGCGGTTGCCCTGGCCGGGGTGATCGGCCGGGCCGGCACCGGCGCGTCGATCGACCTGTTCGGCCATCGCGCGACCGCGCTGCTGCTCGCGTTGGCTCCGCTCGCCGCGCTGGCCATGGCTTGGTGGCTGCGCTCGCGCACGCCGGAGGCACTCTCCCCGTCGGAACGCCCGCCGCGCGCGTCGGTGCGCGACCTGTGGAAGATCCCGGCGCTGCGCCGGGCACTGATCGCGGCGGCGATCGTCGAGTCGGGCAACGAACTGTTCGCGCTGTTCATCCCGCTCTACGGTTCATCGCTCGGGCTGTCGGCCACCTTCATCGGGATGCTGCTGGCGACCTATGCCGCTGCGACCTTCCTGGTGCGCATCGCGCTGCCTCGCCTGGTCGCGCGTTTCGGAGAAGAGGGGGTGCTCTGCGGTGCCCTCGGCTGCGCCGCCCTGGTCGGCATGCTGTTGATCAGTACCGCGCAGCCCTGGCCACTGCTTGCACTGGCTGCAGCGTTCGGGTTCTCGCTCGGCTGCGGCATGCCGCTGTCGATGGCGCTGACCTACGCGCGTGCGCCTGACGGACGCGCCGCGGAGGCGATCGGCATGCGCCAGACGGTGAACAAGTCGATCGAAGTGACCGTTCCGGTCTGCTTCGGTGCACTGGCCGGGGTCGCCGGGCTGGCGCCGCTCGCGGTAGCCCTGAGCCTGGTGCTCGCCGTCGGGGCAGGCGTGATCGCACGCGATGCGCGCCGGCGTCCGTCTCTGCCCGGGCCGGCGCGGGCCGGGGCGAGATCAGGATCCGGATCCCACCGATGAGGTTTCTGTCCGACCAGCTTGCGCCCGGCGTGCGCCCGCGCGAGGCGGTGTCCTGGGCGATGTACGACTTCGCCAATTCAGGCTACACCACCGTGGTGGTGACCGCGGTGTTCAACGCCTACTTCGTCGGCGTGGTCGCCGCCGGCCATTCATGGGCGACCTTCGCGTGGACGATGTCGCTCGCGGTGTCTTACGCCGCGACCATCCTGCTCGGCCCGCTGATCGGCACCTATGCCGATCTGTACGGCTGCAAGAAGCGGCTGCTCGTGTTCACCACCATCGGCTGCGTCCTCTTCACCGCTGCGCTGGCGCTGGTCGGTCGCGGCGACATCTGGCTGGGTATCGTGCTGGTGGCGCTGTCGAACCTGTTCTTCAGCCTTGGCGAGAACCTCGCGGGGGCCTTCCTGCCCGACATCGCACGGCCGGAAGCGCTCGGGCGGCTGTCCGGCTGGGGATGGTCGGTCGGCTACCTCGGCGGGCTGGTCAGTCTGGGTGCAAGCCTCGCCTGGGTGTCGCATGCGCAGGCTGCCGGGCAGGGCGGCGATGCCTTCGTGCCCGTGTGCATGCTGATCACGGCGGTCATCTTCGCGCTGGCCTCGCTGCCGGCCTTCCTGTTCCTGCGCGAGCGCAGCGCCACGCAGCCACCGGCAGCCGGTGGTTCGATTCCGTGGCGGGCCGCCTTCGCGCAGTTCGGCCAGTCGCTGCGTTCGCTGCGCAGCTTCCCCGACCTGCGGCGCTTCCTCTGGTGCATCGTCTGTTACCAGGCTGGCGTGCAGACGGTGGTGGCACTGGCCGCCATCTATGCCGAGCAGGTCCTGAAGTTCGAAACCGCCGACACGATCCGCCTGATCCTGCTGGTCAATATCACTGCGGCGGTCGGGGCCGCAGTCTTCGGGCAGGTGCAGGACCGGCTCGGACATGCACGCACGCTGGCGATCACGCTGGTCGGCTGGCTGCTCGCGATCGGGCTCGCCTGGGCGTCGACCGGACCGGGCATGTTCTGGATCGCCGCGAACGTGGTCGGCATCTGCCTGGGCGCCAGCCAGTCCGCAGGGCGCGCACTGGTCGGCTACTTCAGCCCCGCCGAACGCCGCGCCGAGTTCTTCGGTCTGTGGGGTGTCGCGGTCAAACTGGCGTCCATCCTCGGTCCCGTCAGCTACGGGCTTGTGAGCTGGGCTTCCGGTGGCGAGCACCGCCTGGCGATGCTGATCACCGGCACGTTCTTCATTGCAGGATTGGCCGTGCTGCGCTCGGTGGATGTGGTGCGCGGCCGTTGCCGGGCGTTGCTGCCGGCGCCGATTTCGTCCCTGCATGCACGAAGCCTGCCGTGATGTCCGTGACATATGCCCTCGAAACAGGCGCAGCCTGGTGTTAGCGTGACGCGTTGAGAGCTCTCATGGCGGCGGGGCCGCTGCCCACGCGGATTGGATGTCAAGATGTTCGGATGGACTGCCGACGAGCCGGACCACCCGCTGGCCGATCCTCACACAGCACGTCAGGTCATCAACGAACTGCGCGGTGGCGACCCTGTCGTCCAGCTGGATGAGGTCATCGGTCACCTAGAGTCCCTGCTGCGCGCCGAGGGTTTCCGGCTGGTCAGGCTGTACGAGGTCATCGACCTGCTCGACCAGGCAGCCAAACCGCACCAGCGGCGGATCAACGCCGACTACATCGGTGCATCACGCCTGGCGCACCATCAGGAGAACCGTCTCTGGAAGTCCGCCTCAGACTTCTGGCGCGCGCTTGCACAGGCCTACCTGCGCTGCCTCGAGATCTTCCGGTCGAATGCGAAGGAGGCTCGTACCTTCGACGCGATGTTGCCGATCTGCTGCGCGCGCGCGATTCGGGCGCTCGGAGCCGAGGTGAAGTGGCGGTTCCTGCGCCACGGACCGGTGCCGCAGTACATGTGGTCGCATGCCTCCAGCGCCTTCGCGCTCGCGGAGGCCAGTGGTTCCGCGCTGCAGCCGATCCGTGTCTACGATGTCTCGCACAGCGACACGACGGTTCAGCAGGAGTACCTGCGTCTTCTGGTCCTCGGGGCAGCTTCCACCGACACCCTGCATCCGGCTCAGGTGGAGCTCGCCGAGCGTGCGATTGCCTGGTTCTCGCGCAGCTACGTACTGAGCACGGACCGCAGCGGCGAGACCACGCACTACATCGACCTTGCCTCCCGGCGTCCGCCGGGACGGCTCATGAAGTCGGTGGCGCCAGCTTCCAGCCTGCGCTACTTCGGCATCTCGAAGGCCCGTGCCGAGGTCGTCTCGCTGCTGCGAGTGGTGAAGGAGCGAGAACTGATCCCCGAGTCGGTGCTCCTCGGGGAATTGCATTCTGTGCCGCTGGTCATCACGACCCTGGAACACCTGCTGCGCGAGTTCGGCGCACGCCCGCCAGCACGCATCCGCGAGCGCCGTGCGGGTGCCGTGCGCCTGATGGTTGCCCACGGCTACAGGACGGTGCTCGACATCATCCAGCGCGATGAGCGGCGCGAGCCGCTGCGGTCGATCGACATCGAGACATGGATGGCCGCCGACTCGAGTCCGGGCGGCTACGGCGCTACGATCCGCTACGTGCGTGGCGACTGGGTGAAGCTGGGTGCGTTCGTGGGCGTCAGGCTGGAACAGGCGCCATATTGGGGTATCGGCGTCGTGCGCCGGATCAACCGCGCAAGCGAGACCGACCACCATGTCGGGGTGCAGTTGCTTGCACCAGCCGCGCTGCCGGTCGAACTCATGCCCGAGCCGCGGGATCCGACGGTCGACGCCGGGCCGCTGCACGCGCTGCTGCTGTCGGAGCGCCCGGACGAGAACGGTGAAGTCGACCTGGCGCTCGAGGTCGGCGCCTTCTCGAGCAGCGTCCGCTTCATCGTCAAGATCAAGGGCAAGCCCTATCTGCTGGTCGCTTCACGCCTGTTGGAGGCGGGGGATGACGTCGACATCGCCCGCTTCAAGGTGCACCGCGTCGCGGTTGCCTGAACTGTCTGGGCTGTCGGAGCGGCCGCCTCAGCCAGCCAGAACCCTGACCAGCCAGTCGCGGATATCGACTACCTCCTGGGGGTGCACCGAGTGCGGCATCCGGTATTCGTGCCATTCGACCGGGTAGCCGAGTGCCTGCAGCCGTTCGACCGACGCGCTCGCCATCTCGATCGGAATGACGGGATCCAGCGTGCCGTGCGCGAAGAAGACCGGCACCTGCCGGTTGGCTTCGGCGGCTTCGGCCGGCAGCGATTCTCCCAGCGGCAGGTAGGTCGACAGCGCCATGATCCCGGCCAGGCGGCGGGCATGGCGCAGGCCGGTCGCAAGCGCGATCGCGCCGCCCTGGGAGAAGCCTGCAATCGCGATCCGTTCCGGTGCCACGCCGCGCCGTACCTCGCGCTCGATCAGGCTTTCGATGTGTGCGATCGACGCGCGTACGCCGGCCTCGTCCGGACGGCGCGAGCGGCCTTCGAGGTCGCCGAAGGCCACGTCGTACCAGGCCCTCATCACATGGCCGTTGTTGATCGTCACCGGCTGCATCGGCGCATTCGGGAACACGAAGTTCACCGCCAGAGACGGTGGCAGCCGCAACTCGGGCACGATCGCCTCGAAGTCGTGGCCATCGGCGCCCAGCCCGTGCATCCAGATTACCGCGGCCTGCGGAATCGAGCCTTTCGGCCCGGTGGCGAGTTCGATCGTTTCAAGCAGTTCGGTCGGCGCCGGCATGGTGTCCCCTACTTCTTCTTCGGGCGGAAGGCCTTGACCACCGCCTCGTTGGTTTCGATGTACGGTCCGCCGATCAGATCCACGCAATAGGGAACCGCGGCGAAGATGCCTGGCACGACCGGCTTGCCGTCGCCATCTTTCAGGCCCTCGAGCGTCTCGCGGATCGATTTCGGCTGGCCCGGCAGGTTGATGATGAGCGCTTCGCCGCGGATCACTGCGACCTGCCGCGACAGAATCGCGGTAGGGACGAACCTGAGGCTGATCTGCCGCATCTGCTCGCCGAAGCCGGGCATCTCGCGATCGCCGATCGCGAGCGTAGCCTCGGGTGTCACGTCGCGCTTCGCCGGGCCGGTGCCGCCGGTGGTCAGCACCAGGTCGCAGCGTTCGATGTCCACGAGTTCGACCAGCGCCGCCTCGATCAGCGGACGCTCGTCCGGGATCAGCCGCGTGACCGTGGTCCATGGCGATGCGAGCGCGGCGGTGAACCATTCATGCAGCGCGGGGATGCCCAGGTCTTCGTAGACGCCGCGCGAGGCCCGGTCGCTGACGGAGACGAGGCCGATGCGCAGCGTGCGCGGCGGGACGGGCGAGGAGTCTGGTAAAGAGTCGGCCATAATCGGGATCGAAGCAATGACGAGCCTGCGATCGTAATCGGGATCGCCCGTACGTGCCCTATTCGATCCGGATGCCGGCTTCCCGTCCGACCCGGCTCCAGCGCGCGAGCTCGGCGCGGAGGTATTCCCCGAAGGCTTCCGGCGTGCTTGCCACCGGTTCAGCGCCCTCGGCCGTGAGCCTCTCCACGACATCGGGCTGGCGCAGGATACGGCCGATCTCGCTGCTCATGCGGCCGGTGATCTCCTTCGCGGTACCGGCCGGGGCGAGGATGCCCTGCCACGCGCTGATCTCGTAGCCCTCGAGTCCGCTCTCGGCGACGGTGGGAAGCTGGGGCGCGAACGCGGTACGCTTCGCGGTGGTCACCGCGATCGCGCGCAGCTTGCCGGTCTTCACGTGCGGCAGGAACTGGTGCGCGATGCCGAACGTCATCGATACCTGCCCGCCGAGCAGGTCGGTCAGGGTCGGCGCATTGCCCTTGTAGGGCACGTGGATCATGTCGGTCTTCGTGAGCCAGGTGAACATCGCCGCCGCCATGTGCGGCGAGGTGCCATGGCCGGAGCTGGCGTAGGTCAGCTGCCCGGGCCGTGCCCGGGCGAGTGCTGCGAGTTCCTTCACCGTCTTCACCGGCAGCGAGGGATGTACGACCAGCATCAGTGGCAGCGACACCAGCTGCGTGACCGGTGCGAAGCTGCGGATCGGGTCGAAAGACAGGTCCTTGCGCATCCCTGCATTGATCGGGAAGGCAATGGTCATCATCAGCATCGTGTAGCCGTCGGGTGGTGCCTTGGCCACGAGATCGGCGCCGATCATGCCGCCCGCGCCCGGCCGGTTGTCGACCACCACCGTCTGGCCGAGAGGTTCTGCCAGACGCTGCGCGACCAGACGGCCGATGTTGTCCGTGGTGCCGCCGGCCGCGAACGGAATCACCAGCCGCAGCGGTTTTGCCGGCCATGCCTGTGCGGGCGAGGGCTGCGCTGCAGCGGCCGGCGCATCCGCGAGTACGGCGAGCCCCAGCAGGGTCGCCGCCAGTACGGGTGACGTGCGGGGTGAATGGCAGGTGCCGGCGGAATCGCTCATTGTTGCGCCTCCTGGTAGGGTCGGGCGGCGGTCGTTGCCGCTGCCTCGAAGTCCGATGCAGCCGGACGTTACGCAGAAGCCCGCGGGCCGTCAACGCGCCTCTGCCCTGCAGGCTTCTGCGTAAAGTTCAGCGGCCGATGGTCGCCGATGGTGCACGCGCCTCGCGCAAGCCGGTGCCGTCCTCGTCGGGCATGGCGGCGCGGCCGCGGCCATTCATCTGTGCCCGGCGTAACCCGGCTTCGGCCAGCGCGAGCAGATCCCGAAGCGACTCTGCACCCGGCGAACTGGCGGCTGCGCCCAGGCTTATCGTGCACACCCCAGCGATATCGGAGCCGGCATGCGGGATATCGAGTGCGCGTATCCGACTCTCCAGCGCTTGTGCCAGTGCGAGCGCACCCGCGGCAGAGGTGTCCGGCAGGATGCACGCGAACGCGTCGCCTCTGTAGCGCGCGAACGTGTCGCCGGCGCGCTGTATCCGCCCGCGCAGGGCAGCTGCGATCAGCCGCAGGCAGTCGTCGCCGGCCTGGCGTCCGTAGTGCTCGTTGTATTGCCTGAACCGGTCGACGTCGATCATGAGCATTGCGAGCGACGTGCCGTTGCGCTGCGCGCGCGCGAACTCTTGCTCGAGCCGTTCGTCGAAGCAGCGCCGGTTCGCGGCGCCGGTGAGTGCATCGGTGCGGGTCAGCTCGCGCAGCAGGTCGGCCTGTCGCTTGATCGTCAGGTGCGCCTTTGCGCGTGCCCGGACGATCGCCGGGTTGAAAGGCTTGACGATGAAGTCGACCGCGCCCGCCGCGAGGCCGCGCACTTTCGCCGCGCTGTCGTCCTGCCCGGTGACGAAGATCACCGGGATGTCGCGCGTGGCCGGGTCGGCCTTCAGCCGTTCGCAGGTCTGGTACCCGTCCAGCCCTGGCATCACCACGTCGAGCAGTACGAGATCGGGTTGTCTGTCCCGGCATACCGTGAGGGCTGCCTCGCCACTCTTCGCCATGAAGACCTGGTGGTCGCCGGAGAACGTGTGATAGAGCGCCTGCACGTTCAGCGGGTTGTCGTCGACGACCAGGATGCGCTGCCGTTCACCGCGCGAATCCAGGGCGTCGGACTGCGTGGGCGTGGACTTGCGTGGCTCCTTGGATTCCATCTGGTCGGCGTGCTTCGGTGAAACCGGCTGCATCGGGTGCCTTGATGTCGCAAGCACGGTGCGCGGTCCTGCATCGTGCCGCTGCCAGCGGCTATTCGTCCTCGATCAGGTCGCTCGCGGCGGGCGTGGCGATGATCGCGCGCAGCGCGCGGAAGAGCTCGCGGTGGCTGCGCGGCGGCCTTTTCTGCGCGAACTCGCGCCGGGCATTGCGCATCAGGGTGCGCAGCTGCTGGACGTCGCAGCCAGGATGGGCTGCCGCCAGCTCGGTCAGCGCAGACGCAGCGGTGGCGTCGTCCATCAGTCGGTCGCGCCAGCGCTCGATCGAATGCTGCAACGCGACCTCGGCCGCGGATGTGCCGTCCCAGATCGAGAACTGGGCCTCGATCGCGGCTGGATCGATATCGCGCATCAGTCGTCCGATGTACTGCAACTGGCGCCGACGCGCCTCGTGACGAGTGATCGACTGGCATTCGCGCACCGCGTCGTACAGCGTCTCGGGCAGTCCGAGCCCCTGCAGCCTGTCCTTCGGCAGGTCTACCAGACGCGCGCCGAGTGCCTGCAGGTCGTGCGCAGCCTGCTTCAGCCGGGTCTTGCTGGGCGGCAGCGGTGGCAGGAAATCGGTTTCGGTCATGTCTGGGACGGACGTCGGCGCGTGCGTGCGGTAGGTCATGGGGTCACTGTTATCATAAGTATCGCCTTTCCAGCGCAAGATCGTGAACCCCGCGTGAGCCCCGAACGATGAGCAATGCCCGATTCAGCCTGTCCGAAGACACCCTGAAGCAGATCGCCGCAGACGCGCTCGCCCATGCGAAGATGCTCGGTGCCAGCGCGGCGGATGCGGAAGTGAACGACGGTTTCGGCCAGGGAGTGACCGTGCGTGCGCGCGAGGTCGAGACGATCGAGTACACGCGCGACAAGTCGCTCGGCATCACGGTCTACCTGGGCCAGAAGCGGGGTTCGGCCAGCACCTCCGACTTCACCCCGAAAGCGATCCGCGACACGGTCGAGGCAGCGCTGACCATTGCGCGCTACACCGGCGAGGACGACTGCGCCGGGTTGCCCGATGCACATCGCCATCCGGTGGCGCTGCCTGAACTCGACCTGTACCACCCGTGGGACGTATCGGTCGAGACGGCGATCGAGATCGCCAGCCGCTGCGAGGCGGCCGCGCTCGACTTCGATCCGCGCATCACGAATTCCGAAGGCTCGAACATCTACACCCAGCAGTGGCACTTCATCCATGCCAACTCCAACGGCTTCGTCGGTGGCTATCCGACCTCGCGCTACAGCCTGTCGTGCTCGGTGATCGGCGGGACGGGCGACGAGATGCAGCGCGACGACTGGTACACCGCGGCGCGGCGCGAAGACGAGCTCGATTCGGCGGAGTCGGTCGGCCGGCGCGCGGCAGAGCGCACGGTGCGCCGCCTGGACGCGCGCAAGCTCGACACGCTGCAGGCTCCGGTGCTGTTCGATTCGACGCTGGCCGGCGGCCTCATCGGGCATTTCGTCGGTGCCGTGTCCGGCGGCTCGCTGTACCGCAAGTCGTCCTTCCTGCTCGACAGCCTCGGCACGCAGGTGTTCTCGTCGAACTTCAACCTGCGTGAGGCGCCGCACGTGCCGCGTGGCCTGTCGAGCGCGCCGTTCGACGACGAGGGCGTGGCCACCACCACGCGCGACGTGGTCACCGCCGGCGTCGTGCAGGGTTACTTCCTCGGCACCTATTCGGCGCGCAAGCTCGGCATGCAAAGCACCGGCAATGCCGGTGGCAGTCACAATCTGGTGCTGGAGAGCGGCACTCTGGACTTCGACGGCCTGCTGAAGAAGATGGGCCGTGGGCTGGTGGTGACCGAACTGCTCGGCAGCGGCGTCAATTCAGTGACCGGTGACTATTCGCGGGGTGCTGCCGGCTTCTGGGTCGAGGATGGCGCGATCGCCTATCCGGTGCACGAGATCACCATCGCGGGCAATCTGAAGGAGATGTTCCGCGGCATCGTCGAGATCGGCACCGACGTGCTCAAGCGCGGCTCGAAGACCACGGGTTCGATCCTGATCGACAACATGACCATCGCCGGCAACTGACCGCCGGCGACGGGGGACTCGGCGCCATGCCCCGACAAGGCTTACGCTGGATGGCCGGCCTGGCAGGCGTCGGCGGGGTGCCGGCGCACGACAACCCGCGTGCCTATCTGTGGGAGCGCCGGCTGCATCCGGTGATGATCGTGGTCGCGCTGATCGCACTGCCGGCCGCGTTCATCGACGATGGGTCGGTCGATCCGCTGCTGCGCACGGTGGCGCATGCGGTCGACCTGTTCATCCTGCTCGCATTCGTGCTCGAGCTGGGCTGGATGCTGCATGTGGTGCGCCAGCGCCGGCGCTACCTGATACGCAACTGGCTTGATGTGCTGATCATCGCTGCCGCAGTCGTGAGCTTGACCGGCGCCGAGTCCGGATGGCTGGTGCTCGCCCGGTTCGCAAGGGTGGCGGTGGTCGGGATGATGCTGGTGCGCGTGCTGGGGTCGCTGCGCACACTCTATTCGCCCGATGCGCTGCCCCTGGTGTTCGCGTTCGCGATCGTGTCGGTGCTGGTCGGCGGTGCCGGCTTCTACGTGCTCGAGCCGACCGTGAACACGTTCGGCGACGGCGTCTGGCTTGCCTTCGCTACCGGCACCACCGTGGGTTACGGCGACTTCGTGCCTACCACCACCGCCGCGCGATTGTGGGCGGCGGTGATGGTGCTGCTCGGCTTCGCCATGCTGTCCCTGCTGACCGCGACCCTGGTGACCATGATCGTCGGCCAGGACGAGACACGGCTGCGGCGCGAGATGCACAACGACATCCGGATGTTGCGCGACGAGGTGCGTGCGCTGCGCGACCAGCTGCAAGCGCCATCGTCCGGGGCAGCTTCCTCGGTCGCGCCGACTGCCGAGGCAGCGCCGGCGGCCGCTTCCGCACCTGCACCCGGCGCGCAGGCCGCCCCGCCCGCTGGCAGTTCCGGATGATGCATCTGCGCATTGCCGGGAGCGCCGCATGATCGTGCCGGGTTCGCTCTGGGTCGCCTGCACCGTCGCCGCCGCCGCCGGCCAGACGCTGCGCAACGCCATGCAGCACAGCCTGATCGGCACCGTCGGCACCGCCGGGGCCACCCACGTGCGCTTCCTGTACGGCCTGCCGTTCGCCTGCGTGTTCCTCGCGGTGGTGGCCGCGCTGGGCGGCATCCGCGACCCGCAGATGGGGCCCGCGTTCTGGGCCTGGCTCGTGCTCGGCGCGCTGACCCAGGTGCTGGCCACCGCGATGATGCTGGTGCTGATGCAGCAGCGATCGTTCGTCGTGAGCACCGCGTACATCAAGACCGAGCCGGTGCAGATCGCGTTGTACGGATTCGTGTTCCTCGGCGACCGGCTGGGGCTGCAGGCGATCGCCGGTGTGCTGGTGGCCACCGCCGGCGTGGTGCTGATGTCGTGGAAGAAGGCGCCGGCGGCAGAGGGCGCTGAACCGGGCTTCTCGGCCTGGCGCGCGGCGCTGCTCGGCATCGCCACCGGCAGCATGTTCTCGATGTCGGTAGTCGGCTACCGCGGTGCGGTGCTGGCGCTGGGCGACGATCCGTTCTACGGACGAGCGACGCTGGCGCTGGTGCTCGCACTGGTGCTGCAGGTGGTGCTGCTCTCGCTCTACCTGCGGCTGCGCGAGCCGGGCCGGCTGACCGCGCTGGTGCGCGCCTGGAAGCCGTCGCTGCTCGCCGGCTTCCTCGGCGCGAGCGCCTCGCAGTGCTGGTTCCTCGCTTTCTCGCTGCAGACCGCGGCGGCGGTGCGCACCGTCGGACTGATCGAAGTCGTGTTCGCCGCGCTGATCTCGCGCCGGGTGTTCGCGCAACGCAGCGGGTGGCGCGAGTGGGCGGGCATCGGCATGGTGGTGGGCGGGGTGGCGCTGCTGCTGGCGGGGACGTTCTGAGCATGGCTGCAACGGACGCACTGCCGGCCGCTGCGCTGTGCCGAGTGGCCCTGGACAGCCTCGCGCGCGAATGGCCGTACCGGCCGGACGTGCTCATGGCGGACGAGCACGACTTCGCCGTGCCGCGCGAGCGCCATCCGCTGTTCCACACCAGCTACGACTGGCACTCGTGCGTGCACATGCACTGGAGCCTGCTGCGGCTGCTGCACCTGCATGGCGATGCGCTGGATGCGGGGCAGGGCGAGGCGATCGTCGGGCACTTCGATCGCACGTTCAGCGAGGCGGCGGTGGCAGGCGAAGCGGCGGTGTTCGATCGGCCTGGCTATGGGTCGTTCGAACGTCCGTATGGCTGGGGCTGGCTGCTGGAACTGCAGGCGGAGCTGTATCGGCTTGCCACCGACACCGCGCTGACGGGGGCGCTTCCCGGAGCGCTGCCCGACAGCCTGCAGCCGGCGGTCGCGCGCTGGCGGGCGTTGCTCGAGCCACTCGCGCTGCGCATCGCGCAGTCGATGGTCGACTTCCTGCCGCGCCTCGGCCATCCGGTGCGCACCGGCACCCATTCGAACACCGCGTTCGCCTGCGTGCTCGCGCTCGACCATGCACGCACCTGCGGCCACCCGGCGCTGCAGCATGCGATCACGCAGGCGGCCCATCGCTGGTACGGCCGCGACCACGCCTACCCCGCGCAGTACGAACCCGGCGGCGAGGATTTCCTGTCGGCCGGCCTGTGCGAGGCAGTGCTGATGCACCGGCTGCTCGACGGCTGCGACTTCGCCGACTGGTGGCACCGGTTCGCGCCCGGCCCCGCGTCGCTTGGCCACTGGCTGCTGCCGGTGGCGGTGGGCGATGCTACCGACGCACGCATCGTGCATCTGCACGGGCTCAACCTCTCGCGCGCCTGGTGCTGGCAGGCGCTGCGGCCGGGGCTGCCCCAGGAACTCCAGGAGCCGATGGCGCGCGCGATCGACGCGCACCGCCAGGCCTCGCTGTCGGCTGCGCTCGACGGCGACTATGTCGCAACCCACTGGCTGGCATCGTTCGCACTGCTGGCCGAAGGCAGAGGACAACCATGAGCATCCGATACGATGCGATCGTCGTCGGCACTGGCCCGGCCGGCGCCGTCGCCGCCGAGGCACTGGGCAGGGCGGGGCGACGCACGCTGCTGATCGAACGCGAACGCCTGCCGCGGCCGAAGACCTGCGGCGGCGGCGTCACCTGGAAGGCGGCACGCGCACTGGGCGTGGACCTCACGCCCCTGGCCGAACGCACGATCGGCACCGTCGACCTGCACTGGCGGCTGAAGGCGTCTACCACGATGCCCATCGGCCAGCCGCTGGTGCACATGTTCCAGCGCAGCCGGTTCGACGCCTGGCTGGTGGAACGCGCGCTGGCCACGGGGCAGGTCGAACTGAAGGACGGGCTGTCGGTGAAGTCCGTCGAAGCGACCGACGGCGGCGTGGTCGTACGCACCACGCACGACACCTTCGAGGCCGACTACCTGGTCGGCGCCGATGGCGCGGCCGGACCGGTGGCCCGCTCGCTCGGGCTGATGCAGGAACGCCACCTGCTGCCTGCGACCGAACAGGACATCGCGGTCGACGCGAAGACCATGGACCGCTGGCACGACCGCATGGCGCTCGACATCGGCACGCTGCACGGCTCCTACGGGTGGGTGTTCCCCAAGGACGACCACCTGAACGTGGGCGTCGGCTGCTTCTCGACGAACTCCCGCCCGGCGAAGCAGCTGAAGGACTACGGCAGGCGACACCTGGCCTACCAGCTGCCCGGGCCGATGCGGGTGCTGCGCACGGTGGGCTTCGTGCTGCCGCTGCGGCCGGTGGGCGCGCCGATCCAGAAGGGGCGGGCGCTGCTGGCGGGCGATGCGGCCGGGCTGGTGGAGGCGTTCACCGGGGAGGGGATCCACTGGGCATTGCGCAGCGGGCAGATCGCGGCGCAGGCGATCGTGGACCACCAGGTTGCAGGAGCGCGCGGTGAACTGGCTTACGAGGCGCGGATCGATGCGGAGCTGATGCCGACGCTGCTGGATGCGCGGCGGTGGGCGCACATCTACCTCTGGATGCCCCGTGCCTGCTACACGCTGCCGGCTCGCAGCCCGAGGTTCTGGGGGGCGGTGGCGAAGATCGTGCGGGGGGAGAGGGATTACACGGATGTGCGGCGGCGGTTGGGGGTGGTGGGAAGGGTGGCGGATTGGTTGCCGGTGGAGATGGGGTAGGGTTCTTTTCTAGCGCCCACGCGCCGCCTGCGCATATCCGCCACCCCCACCCCGCTTGACCTCATACATCGCCGCATCCGCCGCCGCGATCAGGCTGTCCGGATCGTCTCCGGTGCGTGACACGGCAATCCCGATCGACACCCGCAGCCGGTGCTCGAAGCCCTTCCATTCGATCGGCCGAGCGATGGCGTCGAGGCACTTGTCGGCCAGCGCCTGTATCGGTGCATCCCCTGTTGCGGCGTTGTCCGGCGCGAGCAGCACGAACTCGTCACCGCCCAGGCGGGCCAGCGTGTCCGCCTGCCTGATCAGCCGGGACAGGCGGCGTGCAACCTCGCGCAGCACCTCGTCTCCGGCTTCATGGCCCTGGGTGTCGTTGATCACCTTGAAGCCGTCGAGGTCGAGGAACAGCAGCGCGATCCGGGTCTGGTTACGCTCGGCGCGGGCCAGTGCCTGGATCGTCCGGTCGACCAGCAGCTTGCGGTTGGGCAGCCCGGTGAGCGTGTCCAGGAAGGCCATCGCCTCCAGTTCGGCCTGCTTGTCGGCCAGCGTGCCGATCAGCCGGTTGAAGGCGGTGGTGAGATGGCCCACCTCGTCCGCATGCGCGACCGGCAGCGGCCGCAGCGGCTGCTCGCCGAGTGTCATCTGCTCGGCCAGCCTCGCCGCCCGGTGCAGCGGACGCAGCAGCCAGGCGATCACCAGCCCCACCAGAATCAGGACCAGCACGGAGCGGACGAGGGTGAGCTGGATGAGGAAGGCCTGCGTGTGTTCGACCGGTGCCAGCGCCTCGCTGGCCGGTTGCCGCACCGAGGCATACCAGCCGGTGCCGCCGACCGCGGCAATGGCCCACAGCTGGTCGATGCCGTCGGCATCGACGGTGCGTCCGCTCTCCTGCAGGCTGGGGGCGACCGGGCCGGCCGGGGTATCCGGGCCGGCGGGCGCGACCGTCTGCAGCAGGCGGGCCGGATCGGCGGCGGCAACCACGCGCTGGTCGCGCGGGGAGACGATCACGATGTCGTGCGACCAGCCGGCGGCCGCCGGCTGCGTGGCCGGGTTGCCGAGCGGGGCCAGGGTGGCGAGGTCGGTGATGCCGACCAGCACCGCGATCCGCTGGCCGTTACCGTCCCACACGGGGGTGGCGATCGGCAGCACCGCGTGTCCGGTGGCGGCATCGCGCTGCGGCTGGCCGAGGGCGGTGCCGCCTTCGAGGGCGGCGCGGAAGCCGGGGTCCGTGCCGATGTCCGGCCCCGCCGGGAAGGTGGCCGTCGACGGGCCGCGGGCGAGGATGCGGCCCGCGGGATCGGCCACCAGCAGGCCAGGCGAGAACGCCGTCTGCAGCGCGTGTTGCGCGGCGAGCCAGGCGCGCAGCCGTTCCGGCTGGCCGGGCTGGATCGGGGGTAGCGCAGTGGCCAGGCGTTCCAGCAACTGGCGCCGCTCGTCGATGCGTGCCTCGGCGGTGCGTGCGACCTGGTCGGCCATCGCGCGCTGGCTGGCCGCGACCGACTGGCCGAGGTCTTCGCGCAGGAACCCGGTGATCCGGTAATAGCTGGCGATCGACCCGACGATCAGCAGGACCAGCCCGACCGCGATGAAGCGGGTGACGAGGCTGGTGGCGATATGGGTGGGGGTCACGAGGCGGCGGTGGGGCGGTTGGCGGACACAGGCCTGACTATCCCCCACGCAGGAGATTCCGGGCAATGGTGTAGCAGTGGAGGGCTACCGCTCACGGATGAGACTTAAGCCAGCGGCGAAGTTCCTCCCCATCTGCGATCGGGGCGGGGGAAGCGGGCAATCGTGAATCCATATTGAGTTGGCCTGCTTCAGGGGTGCCCAGGACTTCCCGTTCGTATGCGTCGAGCTTGGACATCGTCTGATTCCCTTGCGATGAAGTCGCGAGTGGCTTTGCCGACCGGCTTCATGGCGCCATGGTGCCAGAGTGTGTGCCGGATGCATTCGGCAGCGGCAGGCTGCCGATCCGTGACCGCCCTCCGTTTTCCCCCACCATCTCCAAAACAGTTGCACCCCACCCGAATACCGTATAAAAATACGGTATGCCTCCTGCCACCGCTCCCCTCCCTGCCGCCGCCTTCGCGACCGAGTCCGCCTCCGGACTGACGTCGTCGTTCGCGTCCTTCCACCCGTCCGCCGCCCCGGGCGCCTTCCCGGCACTCGCCGGGCTGCCGGCCGCATCCGCCCCGCGACCAGCAGCCGCCCGCGTGGCGCTGTCCGCCGTGCCGTCCGTCTTCCGCTGCGGCGAACTGCCGCCCGGCATCGCCCCCGGCATCCCCACAGGTTTCGCCGGCCTCGATGCCGAGATCCCGGGCGGGGGCTGGCCGGTGGGCGCGCTCACCGAGGTGCTGTGCGACACCTGCGGGGCGGGCGAGGCGTCGCTGCTGCTGCCGGCGCTGCGCTACCTGACCCGCGCCGCCGACTGGCGCGGTCGCGGGCTGCTGCTGGTCGATCCGCCGCACCTGCCGTATGCGCCGGCGCTGGCCGAGGCGGGCATCGACCTCGACCTGCTGGCGGTGGTGCGTCCGAAGACGGAGGAGGACGCGCTGTGGGCGGCTGAGCAGGCGCTGCGTTCCGGCGCGGCCGGGGCGGTGCTCATCTGGGCGCGTCCGGTGCGTGGCACCGACAGTGCCCAGCGCTACCAGCGGCTGCGCCGGCTGCAGCTTGCCGCGGCCGCCGGTGGCGGGCTTGGCATCCTGTTCTCGGCCAGCAGTGCCGCTACGTTGTCGACCCCGGCCGCGCTGCGGCTGTCGCTGTCGACCTCGCCGCACGGCCGGCTGGCGGTCACGCTGGTCAAGCGGCGCGGGCTGGCGCAGCCGAAGACGGTGACCCTGTCGCCGCGCCGCCTGCCGGTGCCCTACCTGGCGGGCGTTCCGTCCGGTCGTCCGGCGGCTGCATCGTCGGCGGCCGGTGCGGCACCGGTGCCATCGGCCAGCGCTGCGGTTGCGGGTGCCGAGGCCGCCGCGGGCGGCCTGCCGGGCGCGCTTGCCCGTTCGATGTCCGCGGTGCGTGCGGTCACGGCGCGGCTGGTTCGCGAGCGCGACTTCGATCCGTCGCGCTGATCGACTCGGGGAACGACCATGCTCTGGATTGCACTCTACCTGCCCGACCTGCCGCTGGAAGTGGTGAACCGGGTGCAGGCCGGCGAGGCCTCGACCGCGCTGGTCGTCGACCTGCCGCTGGCGGTCAGCGATGGCCCGGACAACCGGCCGTTCGTGCTCTCGGCCAATCCGCGGGCGCGGGCCGCCGGCGTGCATCCGGGCATGGCGGTGGCCGCCGCGTGTGCGCTGGCCACCGGGCTGGCGACGATGCGCCGGGATGAATCGCGCGAGCTGCAGGCGGTGCGGCAGGTGGCTGGCTGGGCGGCGCAGTTCACGCCGTCGGTGGTGCTGGAACGGTCCGGCATCCTGCTCGAGGTGGCCGCCAGCCTGAAGCTGTTCGGTGGCCTGGCCCGGCTGCTCGGGCAGTTGCGCACCGGGCTGGCCAGCCTCGGCTTCCGGGCCTCGTTCGGCGTCGCGCCGACGCCGCTCGGTGCCTGGCTGCTGGCGCGCGGCGGGTATGAGCAGGCCGGCGTGCGCGCCTGCCTCGAGGCGGCCGACCTGCCGGCGCGCCTGGGCGAGCTGCCGCTGTCGCTGTTCGACTGGCCGCGCGAGCGGCTCGATGCGCTGGCGGTGCTGGGCATCCACTGCATCCGCGAGGCACTGGCGCTGCCGCGCGACGGCTTCCGCCGGCGCTTCGGTGCCGATGCGCAGGCCGACCTCGACCGTGCGCTGGGCCGTGCCGCCGATCCGCGGCCGTGCTTCGCGCTGCCCGATCGGTTCTCCTCGCGCATCGACCTGCCGTTCGACGTGATCGACACCGCGCTGCTCGACATCCCGCTCGCCCGCATCCTCGCCGAACTGGAAGGCTTCCTGCGAGCGCGTGGGGCGGGGGCGCTGGAGCTGGTGCTCGAACTCGAGCACGGCCGTTCGGTGCCGACCCGGCTGGTGCTGGGGTCGGCTGCGCCCGAGCGTGCGCTGGCGCGCTGGCAGCGGCTGCTGCGCGAGCGCCTGGGCCGGCTGGAACTGAAGTCTACGGTCAGTGCGGTGGCGATCCATGTCGACACGCTGCACGGCTTCGGCGAGCACAGCACCAGCTTCCTGCCCGATGCCACCCGGCGCGCGCAGTCCTGGCACGAGCTGACCGAGCGCCTGTCCTCGCGGCTGGAACCCGGGGCGCTGTTCTCGGTCGCGCTGCGCGATGACCATCGGCCCGAGCAGGCCTGGCGCCGCGCCGATGGTCGGGCGCTGCGGCTGCGGTCGGGGACGGGTGCCGCAGGCCGTGCAGGGGCGGCATCGGCTGCGGTGGCCCCTGGCCGCGGCACCCCGGGTCAGGCGGCAGCCGACGCGACCGGCACGGCGGTGCCACCGCGTCCCGCGATGCAGTCGGCGCGTCCGCGCCGCGAGCGGCCGGTGTTCCTGCTCGAGCGGCCGCGCATGCTGGTCTGTGCCGAGTCCCGGCCGCAGTACCAGGGCCCGCTCGAACTGGTCAGCGGCCCGGAGCGCATCGAATCCGGCTGGTGGGACGGCCGGCCGGTGGCCCGCGACTACTACGTCGCCCGCAACCGTGCGGGCGAGGCCTGCTGGATCTACCGCGAGCCGGTCGACCCATCGCGCTGGTATCTGCACGGCCTGTTCGCATGATGGCGAGTCCTCCATGCTGCCGGCCTGCGCGGAACTCGACGCGCTCTCGAACTTCACCTTCCTGCGCGGTGCTTCGCACCCGGAGGAACTGGTTGCGCAGGCCTCGGCGCTGGGCTACCGCGCACTGGCGATCGTCGACGAGTGTTCGGTGTCCGGCGTGGTGCGTGCGCACCTGGCCGCGAAGGAGTGCGGGCTGCACCTGGTCATCGGTGCGCAGTTCGCACTCGCCGATGCGCCGTCGATCGAGCGCGTCATCCTGCTCGCCTGCAGCCGCGAGGGCTACGGCAACCTCTGCGAGCTGATCAGTCTCGCCCGCGGGCGCATGCCCAAGGGCAGCTACCGACTGCTGCTCGCCGACCTCGCGTGCGGCCTGCCGCACTGCCTGGCGATCGTCGTACCGTCTGCCACGGTCGCGGCGTCGGAGGGGGGCGAGTCGGTGGCTATGATCGGCGGCGCCTTCCCCGGTGCGTGCTGGATCGGCGTTGTGCTCGCGCACGGGCCGGACGATGGCGCGGTGCTGGAACGCGCGTCCCGGCTGGCGGCGGGCCTGCCGCTGGTCGCCTGCGGCGCGGTACAGATGCACCGGCGCGAACGAAAGACGCTGCACGACGTGCTGACCGCGATCCGCGAGGGCCTGCCGCTGGCCGAGCTCGGCACGCGGGTGCTGCCCAACGCGGAGCGCTGCCTGCGGCCGATCGCCCGGCTGGCCCGGCTGTATCCGCCCGAGCTGCTGATGGAATCGGTCGAGATCGCCGAGCGCTGCACCTTCTCGCTGGACGAGCTGCGCTACGAGTACCCGCGCGAGCTGGTGCCCGACGGCCAGACCGCTTCGGGCTGGCTGCGCCAGCTCACCGTCGAGGGCCTGCATGAACGCTATCCCCGGGGCACGCCGGACCACGTGCTGAAGCTCATCGAGCATGAGCTCGCGCTGATCGCCGACCTCGGCTACGAGGCCTATTTCCTCACCGTGCACGACATCGTGCGCTTCGCCCGCGAGCGCGGCATCCTGTGCCAGGGCCGCGGCTCGGCAGCCAACTCCGCGGTCTGCTATGCGCTGGGCGTGACCGAGGTCGACCCGGGCCGGATGCAGGTGCTGTTCGAACGCTTCATCTCCAAGGAGCGCAACGAGCCGCCGGACATCGACGTCGACTTCGAGCACGAGCGGCGCGAGGAGGTGATGCAGTACATCTACCGCAAGTACGGCCGCGACCGGGCGGCCCTGACCGCGGCGCTCGCCACCTACCGGCCGCGCTCGGCGCTGCGCGACGTCGGCAAGGCGTTCGGCCTGTCGCTCGACCAGGTCGACCGGCTGGCGAAGACGATCGCCTGGTGGGACGGCAAGCAGGTGCAGGACGAGCGGCTGGTCGAGGCCGGCTTCGATCCCGGCAATCCGCGGGTCGGGCAGGTGGTCGACTTCGCGCAGCAGCTGGTCGGCTTCCCGCGTCACCTGTCGCAGCACAGCGGCGGCTTCGTGATCGCGCGCGACCGGCTGACCCGGCTGGTGCCGGTCGAGAACGCGGCGATGGACGGACGCACCGTGATCCAGTGGGACAAGGACGACCTCGACGCACTCGGCCTGCTGAAGGTCGACGTGCTCGCGCTCGGCATGCTGACCGCGGTGCGCCGCACGCTCGATGCACTGAGCGCGTTCGGCGTGGAACCTGGTGATCCTGGGGTCTGTGATCCTGGGGTCAGGTCTTGTCTTTTGCACCCTGAGACAGGTGTTCGCCCTTTCCGCGAAGGGCAACATGTGCAAAAGGCAAGACCTGACCCCAGCCGACCCTGGCGGCTGCAGGACATCCCGGCGGAGGACGAGCGGACCTACGCGATGATCCAGCGCGCCGACACCATCGGCGTGTTCCAGATCGAATCGCGGGCGCAGATGACCATGCTGCCGCGGTTGAAGCCCAGGTGCTTCTATGATCTCGTGATCGAGGTGGCGATCGTGCGGCCGGGTCCGATCCAGGGCGGCATGGTGCATCCCTACCTGCGGCGGCGGCAGGGGCTGGAGCCGGTCACCTATCCATCCGAGGCGGTGAAGGGCGTGCTCGAGCGCACGCTCGGCATCTCGATCTTCCAGGAGCAGGTGATGCAGCTGGTGGTGGTGGCCGCCGGCTTCAGTGCCGGCGAGGCCGACCGGGTACGCCGCGCGATGGCGGCATGGCGGCGCAAGGGTGGCCTGGAACCGTTTCGCGACAAGCTGCTCGCCGGCATGCTCGCGCGCGGCTACAGCGCCGACTATGCTGAACAGATCTTCCGGCAGATCCAGGGCTTCGGCGAGTACGGGTTCCCGGAGTCGCATGCGGCGAGCTTCGCGCTGCTGGTCTATGTGTCCTGCTGGCTCAAGTGCCACCATCCGGCGGCCTTTGCCTGCGGACTGCTGAACGCGCAGCCGCTCGGTTTCTATTCGCCGTCCGAGATCGTGCAGGACGTGAAGCGGCATCGCGTGCAGGTGCTGCCACCGGACGTGATGGTGAGCGGCTGGGATTGCGTCCTGGAGGGGGGCGGTCAGAGCGGCAGTGCACCCGCGCTACGCCTCGGCCTGCGCATGGTGAAGGGCCTGTCCGAAGCCGGCGCGGCGCGGCTGGTGGCCGCGCGCGGGCAGTCGCCATTTGCCGATCTCGACGACCTCGCGCGGCGCGCGGCGCTGCAGCGCGCGGACGTCAATGCACTCGCCGCCGCCGATGCGCTGCGTGCACTGACGGGGCACCGGCGCGAGGCCTGGTGGCAGGCGCTCGCGCTGGAGTCCGACACGCCGCTGACGCGTGCACCGCGCGACGCAGTGCAGGCATCGCTGCTGCCGCCGACCGAAGGCGAGGACGTGATGCTCGACTACTCGACGCTCGGCCTCACGCTGCGTCGGCATCCGCTCGCGCTGCTGCGGCCGATGCTCGCCGGACGCCGCCTGTACACCGCCGACGCGGTGCGTGCCGCGCGCAACGGCCAGGTGATCCGCGCCTGCGGCATCGTCACCTGCCGCCAGCGTCCGTCCACCGCCAGCGGCGTGGTGTTCGTGACGCTGGAGGACGAGACCGGCCACATCAATGTGGTGGTCTGGCCGACGATCGTCGAGAGGCAGCGGCGCGAACTGCTCGGCTCGCGCCTGATGACCGTGTACGGCCATGTGCAGCGCGAGGGCGAGGTGGTGCACCTGGTCGCCGGCCGGCTGGTCGACGACACCCGGCTGCTCGGCCGGCTGGTGACCACCTCGCGCGACTTCGGCTGAGGTCCACGACCGGGGTCCACGACTGGGGTCTGACCCCACGGGGGTCAGACCCCGGGGTTTTCGCGCCGCTCCCTAGCGGGAGGCCTGCCGCAACAGCTTCACGAACCCCGCGACATCCTCCCAATCCTCCACCGCATCCACCGCCGCCTCCGCCCGTCGCGCGCCGTCCGCGCTCAGTACATGTGCCGCCAGCCCGTGGAACTTGGCCCGGATCTCCGACTCGTCGTACGGGTTCTGGAAGTCGCCGCGCGGCAGGTCGCAGGTGCCGCTCGCGCTGCGGCCGTCCTTCAGCGTGACGGTGGCCAGCGACGGCTTGCGATGGGGCAGTGCGGCGGTCATCGCCATGTCCTCGGACACGTGGACCCGCTGGCGCATCGCCGCCCAGGCCGGGTCGTGCACGGTGTCGTCGTTCAGTGTGTCGAAGCCGGTGCTGCCGCACAGCGCCAGCCCGGCTGCCGCGTGCGGCAGGGAGTAGCGCGACGCGAAGTAGTTCGCCGGGTCGCGCTCGCCCATCTTTGCGGCGAACTGGTAGGTGCGGATGTCGATGCGCTCGATCGACGCCGGGTCCGGTCGCAGCCGGGCAAGCGCCTCTTGAAGCGCATCGAGCGCGGAGTGGATCGGGTTGCAGCAGGCGCGCAGGCGGAACCAGTTGCGGGTGATCTCCCAGCGGGTGCCGAGGTCTTCCAGCACCGTCTCCGGGCGGAAGCCTTCGGCGACAAGCCGCCCCAGCGAGAGTTCGACCGCATCGGACTGGGCCTCGAAACCGGCCAGCGCCAGTTCGGGCGCGAGAGAGGCCGCATGTCCGCACATGCCGCCGGCCACGTTGAGTGCCGTCGCGCCGGAGATCGCATCGGTGTAGCTCGGCGTGAGCATCAGCGTCGCGCCCAGCCGCATCGCCAGGCTGGTGGTCGTCGCATCCAGCCCGCGCAGCCGGGCGCCGGCGGCCGAGGCGCCGAGCAGGGTCGCCTGCCCGTTCTGGTGCACGAGGTCGCGCGGGGTCATCGACAGCGAGAGCCGTGCCCCAGCGTCGTAGCCGAGGATGAACGCGCACAGCAGGTCGCGCCCGGGCAGGTGGCGCCCCTCGGCGACCGCGAGCAACCCGGGCAGGATCTGCGCGCCGCCCTGGAACATCACGAAACGATGGCCCTCGCACAGCTCGAGCGAACGTGCGGCGATGCCGTTGACCAGCGCGACGCTGCGCGGGTCGCCGGTCGGAAAGCCCATGGCATACGCAGTGGACGGACCGGGCGGGCCGTCGCCGGGAGCGGCCAGCAGCGCGGTACGCAACTGCCTTACCTCCGGCCGCTGCGAACCCGCGAGCATCACGCCCAGGGTGTCGAGCACCACCAGCTTCGCGTGCCGGCGTACCCGTTCCGGTATGTCCTCGAAGCGTGTGCCGGAGACGAAACCGGCGAGCGTCTCTACTTGTCTACCCATGTCCGGTCCTTGCGGCAGCTGCGGAGTCGACCATGCGTCGCATCACTCGCCGACGCTCAACGATCCAGCAGGTCTCCCAATGCCTTGCCACGCCAACCGGCAAGTTCAGGCGACTGCTCGCCCCGTACCCATGCTTCCAGCAGCCGTCGCGGGCAGAGCAGCGCCGGCGGCAGGTCCAGCTCGGCTGCGCGTGCCGCGACCTTGTCACGCACCTGTGTCAGCAGCTGGGCCGGTTCGCCACGGATCGGCGGCGGGATCGGTGGCAGCTCGAGTTCTTCGTCGGTCAACGGCGACTCCAGCAGCTCGAACAAGGGCAGCAGTTCGCGCTTCGGGAAGCTGCGCTGGCCACGCATCCGCGAGGCCAGCGCATCGGTATCGGCCGGCGGTGTCTCTACCAGGGAGGTGGCGAGTGCGTTGTCGAAGATCCAGGCGCGTGGACGGTTGATCCGGCGCGCCAGCGCTTCGCGCCAGTGCAGCAGCCGGCGCAGCCGTGCCTGTACATCGGGCGGGGACTTCCACAGCGCCGTGAAGGAAAGGTGCGGTTCGTCGTCGGGGACCGGGCCGGCGGCCAGCCGGTCGCAGTCCTCCTGGCACCAGTCGAGCATCTTCCGCTGCTCTAGCTTGCCGGACAGCAGGTCGTGCATCGCCGGCAGGTGCACCACGTCGATCGCCGCATACCGTTTCTGCTGCTCGGTCAGCGGGCGCTGCAGCCAGTCGGAGCGGGTCTCGCCCTTGCCGATCTCGATATCGAGCAGCATCTGCACCAGGCGCTGGTAGCCGATGCCAGGCCCCAGGCCGGCAAATGCCGCGGCGATCTGCGTGTCGAACAGCGCCGCGATCGGTGCGCCCGAAATCGGCGCCAGCGCGACCAGGTCTTCGCTCGCGCTGTGCATGATCTTCACGCAGCCGGCGCCGGTGAGCAGGGGTGCGAGCGGCGCCAGGTCTGCGCAGCCGATCGGATCGATCAGCGCTGGTGGGCCGTCGGCCTGCAACTGCACCAGCGCGAGGTCGGGCCAGAAGGTGTTGACCCGCATGAACTCGGTGTCGAGTCCGACCCGGGGCGATGCGGTAAGCCGGGAGAGCAGGGCCGACAGGCCCGCGGCGGTGTCGATCCAGGCGGCGGTGGGTTGGTCCATGCGCGATCATAAGCCGTTGGCGGCCGGAAGGGCTTGTAGCTACACTCTTGCCGGCAGCCGGGTGACCACGCCCGGCAGGATCGTACAGGGCACCGAACCCGGAACGAGGAGAATGGCATGCGAGGCAGGAGCAGCCGCGACGGCGGCAGGGATGCAAGCGGGATGACCGACAGCCGTGCGGCAGGCGACGGCAGTACCTTGAAGGCAGCCAGCCCCGGCACGGCGCCCGTTGCCGAGGGCAGCGCGGCCGCCGTGCGCCGCCACCGCCGCGCCTTCCTGCAGGGCGCTGCCGCGTCGGCCACCGCCGCGGTCGCTGCGCCTGCGATCGCGCAGAGCGGGCCTTCGGTGCGCTGGCGGCTGCAGTCGAGTTTCCCGAAGAGCCTCGATACCCTGTTCGGCGCTGCGCAGATGTTCTGCGAGCGCATCGACCGGCTGACCGGCGGACGCTTCCAGATCCGCCCGTTCGCCGCCGGCGAGATCGTCGGCGGGCTGCAGGTGCTCGACGCCGTGCAGAACGGCACCGTCGAGATGGGTCATACCGCGAGCTATTACTACATCGGCCGCAACCGCGCGCTGGCCTTCGACACCGCGGTGCCGTTCGGCCTGAATGCTCGCCAGCAGAACGCCTGGATGTACTACGGCGGCGGCCTCGAGCTGATGCGCGAGGTGATGCGCGAGTTCAACGTGATGAGCTTCCCGGCGGGCAACACCGGCACCCAGATGGGCGGCTGGTTCCGGCGCGAGATCCGCACGCTGAAGGACATGCAGGGCCTGCGTTTCCGCATTCCCGGCCTCGCTGGCGAGATGCTCGCGCGCATCGGCGTGCTGCCGCAGGTGATCGCCCCGGCCGACATCTACTCGTCGCTCGAGCGCGGCACGATCGATGCCACCGAGTTCGTCGGCCCGTACGACGACGAGAAGCTCGGCTTCGCCAAGGTCACCAAGTTCTATTACTACCCCGGCTTCTGGGAGGGTGGCGCACAGCTGTCGATGTATGTCGGCCTCAAGGAATGGGAGAAGCTGCCGCGCGAGTTCCAGCAGGCGATCGATGTCGCCTCGGCCGAGATCAACGTCAACATGCTGGCCGAGTACGACGCGAAGAATCCGCCGGCGCTCGCCCGCATACAGAAGACCGGCGTGCAGGTACGGTCGTTCCCGGCCGACGTGATGGCTGCGGCCCAGAAGGCGGCGTTCCAGATCTACGACGAAGAAGCGGCGAAGAACCCGTCCTTCGCGAAGATCTATGCGAACTGGCGCGCGTTCCGCGACGCCCAGCACGCCTGGCATCGTACCGCCGACCTGAGCTTCGACAGCTTCGTGCTCACCAATCCGCTCGGCGCGCCAGCGCCGGCCGGACCGGCTGCACCGGCGAAGAAGTAGATCGCCAGACGAAGGCGCGGAACGGCTGGGGTCAGACCCTGGGGTCAGACCCTGGGGTCAGACCCCGAGGTCTGACCCCAGGTCTGGCTACTTCGTGAAGTTGAGCACCAGGCCGGGGAACGCGATCAGCAGCCCGACCATGATCAGCTGGATGATGATGAACGGGATCGCGCCGAGGTAGATGTCGGTGGTCCTGACCGACGGCGGCGCGACGCTGCGCAGATAGAACAGCGCGAAGCCGAACGGTGGATGCATGAACGAGGTCTGCATGTTCACTGCGATCAGCACGGCGAACCAGACCAGGTCGATGCCCAGCTTGTCGGCGACCGGGCCGAGCAGCGGCAGCAGGATGAATGCGATCTCGAAGAAGTCGAGGAAGAACGACAGCAGGAAGATCAGCACGTTGACGAAGATGAGGAAGCCGGTCTGCCCGCCGGGCAGGCCGGTCAGCAGGTGCTCGACCCACAGGTCGCCGTCGAGCCCACGGAACACCAGCGTGAAAATCGTCGCGCCGATCAGGATGAAGATGGCGAAGCTGGTCAGGATGGTTGTCTGTTCCATCGCCTCGCGCAGCACGCGCCGGTCGAGCCGACGGTTGGCAGCGGCGAGCCCGAGCGAACCCAGAGCGCCCATCGCAGCGGCCTCGGTCGGCGTCGCCAGTCCCATGAAGATGGTGCCGATCACCAGGAACAGCAGGACGATGGCGGGCACCAGTGCCTTCAGGGCGCGCAGCAGCAGCGCCCGGTCGCGCGGCTGGCGTTCCGCTTCGGGGATCGCCGGGACCGCATCCGGGTAGACCAGCGACACGAGGAAGATGTACAGCGCATAGAGGCCGGTGAGCACCAGGCTCGGCACCAGCGCGCCGGCGTAGACGTCGCCCACCGAGATGCCCAGCACCTCTGCCATGACCACCAGCACGATCGACGGCGGCACGATCTGCGCGAGCGTGCCGGAGGCGGCGATGACGCCGGTCGACAGCCGGGTCGAGTAGCCGTGGCGGAGCATCACCGGCAGCGAGATCAACCCCATCGCGATCACCGTCGCGGCGACCACGCCGGCCGGTCCGCCGAGCAGCGCACCGACGAAGATGACTGCATAGGCGATGCCGCCCTTCACCGAGGCGAATACCTGGCCCATCGTCTCCAGCATCTCTTCCGCGATGCCGCTGCGCTCCAGCACTACCCCCATGAAGGTGAAGAACGGGATTGCCAGCAGGGTCTGGTTGGACATGATGCCCAGGACACGCTCCGGCAGCGCCTGCAGCAGCTGCGGCCCGAAGGCCCCGGCCTGGATGCCGATCAGCGAGAACGCCAGCCCGACTGCTGCCAGCGAGAACGCGACCGGGTAGCCGATGAGCAGGAACACGATCATCGTCGCGAACATGGCGGGGGCGAGAAGTTCGATGCCCATCAGCGCGCGTCCACTACTGCAGCTCGCGCCGCTGTACCGGTGCCGGTGCCAGCCCGCGCAGGAAGGCGACCCGCTTGATGATCTCGGATACTCCCTGCAGCGTGAGCAGTGCGAAGGCCAGCGGGATCGCCGCCTTGATCGGCCAGCGCGCCAGCCCACCGACATCCGGCGAACGCTCCCACACCTCGATCGAAGAGGCGACCATCGGCAGCGAGAGGATGGTGAGCGCGATCGTCGTCGGCAGGAAGAAGAAAAGTCCGCCGAGTATGTCGATCCAGGCCTGTCGGCGCGGTGTCTGCCTGCTGTAGAGGACATCGACCCGCACGTGCCCGCCGCGCGCCAGGGTGAACGCGGCGCCGAACAGGAAGATCAGCGCGAACATGTACCACTGCAGTTCGAGCAGACCGTTCGCGCCGAAACGGAAGCCGTAGCGCAGGATCGCGTTGGCGGTCGCGACCAGCACGACCGCCAGGGTGAGCCAGCAGGCTATCCGCCCGATCCGTTCGTTCACCGCATCGATCACCCGCGCGGCGGCCAGCAACGTCTTCAAACACCTTCCTCCCGATACCCGTCCGGCGACAGGAGTACCACGCGGCACGGCGCCGCGCCAAGGCCGGACGGCCCGCCAGTGCCGATCGGGCACGCGAATGTTGCTAAAATCAAGCCTTTGCAGCGTTCCGGAGCGGCCAGATGTTCAGCGAGAAAGACCGAATCGAAGGTTTCGACCCAGAACTGTGGGCCGCCATGGAGCACGAGCGCCAGCGCCAGGAAGACCACATCGAGCTGATCGCCTCCGAGAACTACGCGAGTCCGAGGGTGCTGGCGGCCCAGGGCTCGGTGCTCACCAACAAGTATGCCGAGGGCTATCCCGGCAAGCGCTACTACGGTGGTTGCGAGTTCGTCGATATTGCCGAGACGCTGGCGATCGAGCGGGTGAAGCAGCTTTACGACGCGCCGTACGCGAACGTGCAGCCGCACTCCGGCGCGCAGGCCAACATGGGCGTCTACCTGGCCATGCTGTCCGCGGGCGACACCATCCTGGGCATGTCGCTCGCCCATGGTGGCCACCTGACCCACGGCGCGACGGTCAACTTCAGCGGCAAGCTGTACAAGTCGGTCGCCTATGGCCTGGATCCGAAGACCGAGGAGATCGACTACGACCAGGTCGCCGCGCTCGCGCGCGAACACCGGCCGAAGATGATCGTCGCCGGTGCCTCGGCCTATGCGCTGCAGATCGACTTCAAGCGCTTCCGCGCGATCGCCGACGAGGTCGGCGCGCTGTTCCTGGTCGACATGGCGCACTACTCCGGGCTGGTCGCCGCCGGGGTCTACCCGACGCCGGTTCCATACGCAGACTTCACCACCAGCACCACCCACAAGACGCTGCGCGGGCCACGCGGCGGCTTCATCCTGTCGCGCACCGAGGCGCATGCCAAGGCGATCAACTCGGCTATGTTCCCCGGGGTCCAGGGCGGCCCGCTGATGCACGTGATCGCGGCCAAGGCAGTCGCCTTCAAGGAAGCGATGGAGCCATCCTTCCGCGCCTACCAGCAGCAGGTGCTCGAGAACGCGCGCACGATGGCCGGCGTGCTGCAGGCGCGCGGCCTGCGTATCGTTTCGGGCCGCACCGACTGCCATCTGTTCCTGGTCGACCTGCGGCCGAAGAACGTCACCGGCAAGGTGGCCGAGGCGCTGCTGGGCAGCGTGCACATGACGGTGAACAAGAACGCGATCCCGAACGACCCGGAGAAGCCGTTTGTCACGAGCGGTATCCGGCTCGGATCCCCGGCGATGACCACACGCGGCTTCGGTGCCGCCGAAGTCACGCGCGTCGCGCACCTGATCGCCGATACGCTGGATGCCCCGGCCGATGCCGCTGTCGCGGACCGGGTTCGCAGCGAAGTGAAGGCGCTGTGCGCGCGCTTCCCGGTGTACGGTGCGTGAGTAACCACCGGAGCCGCGCGAGCATGGCCGCCGCGCCGGTATCGTCCGGGGTGCACGCATGAAGTGCCCCTGCCCGAGGGGCAGCGATACCAAGGTCATCGACTCGCGGGAAAGCGAAGACGGCAAGGCGATCCGCCGCCGCAGGGCTTGCCTGTCCTGCGACAAGCGCTTCACGACGTTCGAGAAGTTCGAGCTGCGGATGCCGCACATCATCAAGGGCAGCGGCATCCGCGAAGAGTACGACGAAGACAAGCTTCGGCTGGGCTTCGAGCGGGCCCTGCACAAGCGGCCGGTACCGGTCGAGTATGTCGATGCCGCGGTCGACCGGATTTCACAGAAGCTGCTCTCCATGTCCGAGCGGGAGATCGATTCGCGCAAGGTCGGCGAACTGGTGATGCAGGAACTGCGCAAGCTCGACAAGGTGGGTTACATCCGTTTCGCATCGGTCTATCGCGACTTCCAGGACGTCGACGACTTCCGCGACGCGATCAAGGAAGTGCAGCGCGTGCCGGCGCGCAAGCGTCGGCAGGCCTGAGGCGGCCATGCCTGAGGCGGGGATGCTGCCGGGCGGTGGTGCGGACGACGCATGGATGGCGCGCGCGCTCGAACTCGCTGCGCGAGGCCTGTTCACCGCGACGCCGAATCCGAGGGTCGGTTGCGTGCTGGTGCGCGACGGCCGCGTGATCGGCGAGGGCTTCCACGCGGTCGCCGGCGGGCCGCATGCCGAGGCCGTCGCGCTGGCCGCAGCGGCCGCTGCCGGTCAGGATCCGCGAGGCGCGACCGCCTACGTGACCCTCGAGCCCTGCAGTCACTTCGGCCGTACGCCGCCCTGTGCCGAGGCACTGGTCGCCGCGGGCATCGAACGGGTGGTCGCCGCGATGGAAGATCCGAACCCCAAGGTGGCCGGTCGGGGGTTCGCCCGGCTGCGGGCGGCGGGCATCGACGTGATGTCGGGCGTGCGCGCCGCCGAGGCGCTCGACCTGAACGTGGGCTTCGTGTCGAGGATGACACGCGGCCGGCCGTGGGTGCGGCTGAAGGTCGCAGCCAGCCTGGACGGCCGTACCGCGCTGTCGAACCGGGTGAGCCAATGGATCACCGGCGAGGCCGCGCGCGCCGATGGCCATCGTTGGCGCGCACGCGCGTGCGCGGTGCTGACCGGCATCGGTACCGTGCGCGAGGACGATCCGCAGCTCACCGTACGGGCCATCGAGACGCCGCGCCAGCCGCTGCCGGTGGTGGTCGATTCCGGTCTCCAGCTGGCACCCGCTGCCAGGCTGCTCGCGGGCGGACGTGCACTGGTGTTCGCGGCGGTCGATGACCCGATCGCACGGGTGGCCCTCCAGGCGCGCGGCGCCGAAGTGGTGCTCTGCCCGAATGCCGCGGGCAAGGTCGACCTGCCGGCAATGCTGCTCGAACTCGGCCGGCGCGGCATCAACGAAGTGCTGGTGGAGACCGGAACGCGGCTCAACGGTTCGCTGCTGGGCGAGGGCTGCGTCGACGAGCTCCTCGCCTACCTCGCGCCATCCCTGCTCGGCGAACGTGCGCTTGGCATGTTCGACTTGCCCGCGATGGATGAACTCGCACAGCGGGCCGCGTTACGATTCACCGATGTCGCCCGGGTCGGCGACGACCTGCGCCTGCGGGCGGCGGTCGAGCAGCTACCCGGGCCTTTCCAGAAAAGGTAGCCGGCGATCCCGGCGTACAGAAAGGCAGGCCGTACATGTTCACCGGGATCATCGCCGCCGTCGGTACCATCGTCGAGCGTACGCCGCTGGCCGGCGGTCAACGGATCACCATCGACACCGCAGGGCTGGGGCTCGACGATGTCGCCCTGGGCGACAGCATTGCGGTGGATGGCTGCTGCCTGACGGTCGTCGAGCGCGCCGGCGCGCGCGCTGCCTTCGACGTGTCGCTCGAATCGATCGCCCGCACCGCCGGCTTCGACCTCGGGCGCAAGGTCAACCTCGAGAAGGCGCTGCGCTTGTCCGACCGGCTGGGCGGACACCTGGTCAGCGGCCATGTCGACGGCGTCGGCACGCTGCGCGAATTCAGCGAGGTCGGCGAGAGCTGGAAGCTGGTGGTCGAGGCCCCGGCCGGCCTCGGCCGTTACATCGCCGAGAAGGGGTCGATCACGGTCAATGGCATCAGCCTCACCGTGAATGCCGTGTCCGATGGCCCTGGTGTCCCCGACGAGCGGGTCACCGCGTTTGCCGTCAACATCATCCCGCACACGCTGCAGATGACCAACCTCGGCGAGCATCGGCCCGGCGCCCGGGTGAACCTCGAGATCGACATGCTTGCCCGTTACGTGGAGCGGTTGCGCGCCTGAGCGGTCGGACCGCACGACGCTCAGCCGCCGCGCGACACCGCGGCGAGGTGTCGGTCGGACGCGATCCGCGTGCCCAGTGCGCCGGATCCGGGCGATAATCGCGAGTTGCCCCTCTACGCCAGCCCGCCATGTCGATCGCCAGCACCACCGAAATCATCGAGGAAATCCGCGCCGGGCGCATGGTGGTACTCGTCGATGAGGAAGACCGCGAGAACGAGGGCGATCTCGTGATGGCCGCCGGGTTCGTCACCCCGGAGGCGATCAACTTCATGGCCCGTTATGGCCGTGGGCTTATCTGCCTTACGCTGACCGAGGATCGCTGCCGGCAGCTCGACCTGCCGTTGATGGTGCGCGACAACCGGTCGCCGATGGGCACCAACTTCACGATGTCGATCGAGGCGGCCGAAGGCGTGACTACCGGCATCTCGGCGCACGATCGCGCGCATACCGTGCGCACTGCGGTGCGCGCCGACGCATCGCCCGCCGACCTGGTGCAGCCGGGCCATATCTTCCCGCTGCGCGCGCAGCCGGGCGGCGTGCTGGTGCGCGCCGGCCATACCGAGGCGGGCTGCGACCTGGCGCAGATGGCCGGCCTCGTGCCCGCGTCCGTCATCTGCGAGATCCTGAAGGATGACGGCACCATGGCTCGTCTGCCGGACCTGCTCGTGTTCGCGCAGACGCACGGACTCAAGGTCGGCACCATCGCCGACCTCATCCAGTACCGGTCGCGCACCGAATCGCTCATCGAGCGTGCCGGGGAGCGTACCATCGAGACCGCCTACGGCACGTTCCAG
The DNA here is from genome assembly GCA_020248265.1 of Rhodocyclaceae bacterium. Taxonomy (NCBI): domain Bacteria; kingdom Pseudomonadati; phylum Pseudomonadota; class Betaproteobacteria; order Rhodocyclales; family Rhodocyclaceae; species Rhodocyclaceae bacterium. Next base: position 66,376 of record JADCHX010000010.1, on the reverse strand, counting down.
CTCGTCACGTTCCGCGACCGCATGGCGACCGCCACCCACCTGGCGCTGGTGCACGGCACGCCGAAGGCGGGGGAAGAGGTGCTGGTGCGGGTACACGAGCCGATTTCGCTCATCGACCTGCTCGATGCCGGCAGTGCGACTCACTCGTGGAACGTACATGCGGCGATGCAGGCGGTCGTGAAGGCGGGCTGTGGCGCAATCATCCTGCTGCACCGGACCGAATCGCCCGACCAACTGCTGGAGCGAGCAACGCGGGTCGGCCTGCCGCCACGCCGCGGGCGGCTGGACCTGCGCGACTACGGCATCGGTGCGCAGATCATCCGGCAGCTGGGCATCACTCGCATGCGTGTACTCGCACAGCCACGCCGGATGCCGAGCATGACCGGCTTCGACCTCGAGGTCACCGGCTACCTTCTGCCCGAAGGCCCGGTCCCGGCAGGCGGATCCGCCAGCCCATCCAATCTTCCGACCAACTGAGCCGCACGATCGCCAATCCGGCCAGCGCCGGCGCACGCTGCGCGCTGGTGCGTCGCTCCCGAGGATCCTTCCGATGACCGCCAGACCCGTACTCGCCTCGAGCGAGTTCACCCCCGACCTCTCCGGTGCTTCGCTGCGTATCGGTATCGTGCAGGGCCGCTTCAACGAATCGATCGGCGCGGCCGAACTGACGGCGTGCCGTGCCGAGCTCGAATGCCTCGGCGTGCGTGCCGATTGCATCGTCCACTGCACCGTGCCGGGCGCCCTCGAGATCCCGCTGGTCCTGCAGAAGCTCGCCCAGACCGGACGCTTCGATGCGCTGATCGCGCTCGGCGCGGTGATCCGCGGCGAGACGTATCACTTCGAGGTGGTGTCCAACGAGGCATGCGCCGGTGCGGCGAGTGTCGCGCTCGACACGGGCGTGCCGGTGGCCAACGGCATCCTCACCACCAACACCGACGAGCAGGCTGAGGTTCGCGCCGCCGAGAAGGGCCGCGACTGCGCGCGCGCAGCGGTCGAGATGGCCAACCTTCTCAGAAGCATCGACGATGCCGCGCGCTGAGCGCCGGCCTGGTACGGGTGGCCCTGGCAAGGCCCGGGTCGCCCGGCACAAGGCGCGCGAATTCGCGGTGCAGGGCATCTACCAGTGGCTGGTCGCGGGCGGCGATCCATGGGACATCATCCGGCACCTGCGCGAATCCGACGAGTATGTCGGGGCCGATGCGGCCTTCGTCGAGCGCCTGGTGTCCGGCGTGATTGCCGATGCGGACGAATTGTCTGCATGGATGCAACCTTTCCTCGACCGGCCGGTCAATGCACTGAGTCCGGTAGAACGCGCAGTCCTGCTGCTGGCGGGGTTCGAGTTGCGCACGGCACCCGAGGCCGAGTTCGGGGCGCCGTACCGGGTCGTGATCAACGAGGCGGTCGAGCTGGCAAAAGTGTTCGGCGGCACCGATGGACACAAGTATGTGAACGGCGTGGTCGACAAGCTGGCCGCGACGGTGCGCACCGACGAGCGTTCGGCGCAACCCGGGCCGGGCGGCACGCCGGTGGTGCCGCCGGCATCGCCGGCCGGTGTAGAAGACTGATGGCCGGGCCCGGGAGCCCGTACGGACAACGCTGGAGCGGACGATGCTTTCGATAAAGGTTCGGATCTACCTGTTCTATGTCGCGGCGGTCGCCTTCGTGTCGATCGGCATGTGGCTGGTCGGCGCTGGGTTGTTCAGTACCGGCGGCTTCACCGCACTGGTGGTGGGCGGGCTGATGCTCGCTACCGGGGTGGTCGACTTCGCGATGGGCCGCTACCTGCAGCGCCTCTACCTCGCACCGGCGCAGCAGCCTCAGCCGGACGCCGGCACGGCACGGGCCGCGCCGGACGGCGGCAACACTCAATCGCCGGGCGGCGGCACCGCTGGCTGAGATGCACGGTCGACAGCGGGGCGAGGTGGGCGGCGAGTTCTCCCTGATCGCCCGGCACTTTACCTGGCCTTCCCCGTCAGCCGACCTCGGTGTCGGCGACGATGCGGCGCTTCTGCGTATCGCTGCCGGCATGCAGCTTGCCGTGTCGACCGACCTGCTCGTCGAGGGCACGCATTTCCTGGCCGGTACGGATCCCGGGCGGCTCGGTCACAAGTCGCTGGCGGTGAACCTGTCCGACATGGCGGCGATGGGGGCCACGCCGCGCTGGTTCACACTGGCGCTGGCGCTGCCGTCGGCCGACGACAGGTGGCTCGGTGCCTTCGCCAGCGGCATGCACGCGCTCGCCGATGCGCATTCGACCGAACTGGTCGGCGGCGACACCACCCGCGGGCCGCTGTCGATCTGCGTGACGATCTTCGGAGAGGTGCCGGCAGGACAGGCGCTGCGGCGCGATGGTGCCGGCGTCGGCGACGATGTGTGGGTGTCTGGCACCCTCGGCGATGCGGCGATCGGGCTCGCCCTGCTGACCGGTGGCCGCGCTCCCGCGCCGGACGCGGCGGCGGCGCAGGCCTGCATGCAGCGTCTGGAGGCGCCGCAGCCGCGGGTGGCACTCGGAATCGCGCTGCGTGGCGTGGCGAGCGCGGCGATCGATGTCTCGGACGGCTTCGCGGCCGACCTCGGCCATATCCTCGAACGCTCCGGGGTCGGCGCGCGTATCGAGTTCGACTGCCTTCCGGTGTCCGACGCGCTGGTACCGTGGGCCGGCGATGAAGCGGTACGCGCGGCGCTGCTCGGCGGTGGTGACGACTACGAACTCTGCTTCACCGCCCCGGCGACCGCCCGTGCCGCAGTCGAGCGGGCAGCCGGGCTGGCGGGCGTGCGGGTGACCCGTGTCGGCCGTATCGAGGCCGGCGGCGGCCTGGCGGTCATCGACCCGTCCGGGCAGGTCCTGCAGCCGCCGCGCGCCGGGTTCGACCATTTTGGCTGAGCAGCCGGTACAGGACGTGGTGCCGCCGGCCGGTACGAGCGCCGCGCGGGTGCCCGACGCGCGCTGGGTGTTCTCGAGCCCGGCCGCCTTCATCGCTTTCGGCGGTGGCAGCGGGCTTGCCCCGCGTGCGCCGGGTACGGCCGGTACGCTGGTAGCCTTTCCCCTGCACCTGCTTCTCGGCTGGCTGCTGGCCCCCACGCTGCACCTCGCGGCGATCGGTGCGCTGTTCGTGCTCGGCGTCTGGGCCTGCGCAGCCGCCGGCCGCGCCCTGGGCGCCGACGACCACGGCGGCATCGTCATCGACGAGGTGGCGGCTTTCCTGCTGGTGCTGTGGTGGGTTCCGCCCAGCCTGCCTGCATGGGTGGCCGCGTTCGCGCTGTTCCGGTTGTTCGACATCTGGAAGCCGCAGCCGATCCGCTGGTTCGACCGCAACCTGAAGGGTGGCTTCGGCGTGATGTTCGATGACCTGCTCGCGGCGGCGGCGACATTGATTGTGTTCGCCATCCCCGCTATCGTCTCGCCATGAGCCCGGAAGACCAACTCCTGTACCAGCTGTCCGAAAATGTCGGTCGCGCGCTGTCGGCGCGCGGGCTGATGCTGTCCACTGCCGAGTCGTGCACCGGCGGCTGGGTGGGCCAGGTGATGACGATGATCCCCGGCAGCTCCGAGTGGTACGAGCGCGGCTTCGTCACCTACACGTACCTGTCCAAGATGGAGATGCTCGGCGTGCAGGCCACGACGCTCGAGACTTGGGGGGCGGTGAGCGAGCAGACCGCGACCGAAATGGCGCGCGGGGCGCTCGAGCGCAGCCGGGCGCAGGTCGCGCTGTCGATCACCGGCGTGGCCGGCCCGGGCGGCGGCACGCCCGACAAGCCTGTGGGGACGGTGTGTTTCGGCTGGTCATTCCTCGACGGACGCAACCACGCCGAGACGCTCTGTTTTCCCGGCGACCGCGATGCAGTGCGCAGGCAATCGGTGCATCACACCCTGACGCGCCTGCTCGACCGGCTGCTGGCCTGACCGGGCGGCAGGTGCAGGGCGGCCACCGCCGGATCACGAAATGGCACGGAAAGCGAACACCATGGCAGCCACCTCCCGACCGGACGAGTCCGGCGCCCTCAAGCCGCAGCAGCGATTCGACTATTCGGCGATCGTCGATCGCCCGAAGCTGAAGCTGCCGCGAGGCGTACGGCTGATCGTCTGGCCAGTGGTCAACATCGAGGAATGGAGCATCGAGCGGCCGATGCCGCGCGGGGTGTCGAATGCGCCTGGCGGTCAGGCAAGCATTCCCGACACCCAGAACTGGGGATGGCACGAGTACGGCATGCGCGTGGGATTCTGGCGCCTCGCCGAAGCGCTCGCGAAGCACCGGATCCGGCCGACGCTGTCGATCAATGCGAAGGTCTGCGAAACCCGCCCGCGCGTGGCGCAGGCCGCGCTCGAAGCCGGCTGGGAATTCATGGCGCACTGCTACGAGCAGATGCCTATCCAGGCGGTCGCCGACCAGCCCGCGATGATGCGCCAGACGATCGAGGTGCTTCAGAAGTTCACCGGTCGTCGCCCGACCGGCTGGCTCGGGCCGGGCCGCGGGCAGACCTGGGCGACGCCCGACTACATGGCGGCGAACGGCTTCACCTGGTTCGGCGACTGGGTGATGGACGACCAGCCGTTCTGGGTGAAGACCGCGACGAAGTCGCTGCTGTCGATCCCGTATTCGGTCGAGTTGAACGACATCACGATCATGCTCACCGGGCTGCACGAATCGGATGCCATGCTCAAGCGGGCGAAGGATGCGTTCGACCAGCTCTACCGCGAGTCGGCGAAGCAGCCCCGGGTGCTGTCGTTCGGCGTACACCCGTACATCTCGGGTGCGGCGCACCGGGCGAAGTATTTCGATGCGATGCTGCGCTACTTCCGCAGCCACAAGGACGTGGTGTTCTGGCAGGGCGAGCAGATCTTCGAGTGGTTCAGCGGGCAGGTCAGGCCCTGACGCGCAGGGCGAGCCGGTTTTTTTCACGCAGGGCTTGCATTGTTGACCGGATACCGTATAAATTTACGGTATGGACGGTCTGACCCCACGCCAGCAGGAAATCCTCGACTTCATCCGCGGTTTCGTGGAGTCCGAGGGCATGCCGCCGACCCGCGCCGAACTCGCACGCGCGTTCGGTTTCAAGTCGCCAGCGTCTGCCGAAGAGCACCTGCGCGCGCTCGAAAAAAAGGGAGCCATAACCCTCTCGGGCATGGCGCGCGGGCTCCGGCTGACCGAGCCCTCCGGCCTGCCGCTGGTCGGCCAGGTCGCTGCCGGCGCACCGCTGCTGGCCGCGGAAAACGTCGTCGGCCACTACCCGGTCAACCCGAACCTGTTCAAGCTCCGTGCCGATTACCTGCTGAAGGTACGCGGCTGGAGCATGCGTGACGCGGGCATCCTCGACGGCGACTGGCTGGTGGTGCACAAGGCCAGCGAGGCGCGCGACGGCCAGATCGTCGTGGCCCGTGTCGACGATGAAGTCACCGTCAAGCGGCTAAAGCGCAAGGCGGGCCGTGCCTACCTGATCGCCGAGAACCCCGAGTTCTCGCCCATCGTCATCGAACTCGCCCGCACGCCGCTCGTGATCGAAGGGATCGCGATCGGTGTCGTGCGTGACCTGAACGCAATCTGAAGCCTCCGGAAAGCCTGCCGTCCGAACCCCTCGTAATGTCCGCCAAAGCCCGTTTTCCCGCCAGAACACAACAGAAGAGGATGCGATAATGCCGCCTGACTCAGGAGTACACCAGCAGATGGATACCAACAAGCAGAAGGCACTGGTCGCAGCCCTTTCGCAGATCGAGAAGCAGTTCGGCAAAGGGTCGATCATGAAGCTCGGCACAGCCGAGGTGAACAAGGAGATCGACGTGGTCTCCACCGGATCGCTCGGCCTCGACCTCGCGCTCGGCATCGGCGGGCTGCCGCGCGGCCGGATCGTCGAGATCTATGGCCCTGAATCCTCCGGCAAGACCACGCTGACGCTGCAGGCGATTGCCGAAATGCAGAAGCTCGGCGGCACTGCGGCGTTCATCGACGCCGAGCATGCGCTCGATCCCCAGTACGCCCGCAAGCTCGGCGTGCAGATCGAAGATCTGCTGATCTCCCAGCCCGACAGCGGCGAACAGGCGCTCGAGATCGCAGACATGCTCGTGCGCTCCGGCTCGGTCGACATCGTGGTCATCGACTCGGTTGCGGCGCTGACGCCGAAGGCCGAGATCGAAGGCGACATGGGCGATCAGCTTCCTGGCCTGCAGGCCCGCCTGATGTCCCAGGCGCTGCGCAAGCTCACCGCGAACATCAAGCGCTCCAACACGCTGGTGATCTTCATCAACCAGATCCGGATGAAGATCGGCGTGATGTTCGGCAGCCCGGAGACCACCACCGGCGGCAATGCACTCAAGTTCTACGCGTCGGTGCGCCTCGATATCCGCCGCATCGGCTCGATCAAGAAGGGCGAGGAAGTGATCGGTGCCGAGACCCGGGTCAAGGTCGTCAAGAACAAGATGGCGCCGCCGTTCCGCCAGGCCGAATTCGACATCCTCTACGGGGAGGGCATCTCGCGCCATGGCGAGATTGTCGAGCTCGGCGTGTTGCACAAGATCGTCGACAAGGCCGGTGCCTGGTACAGCTACAACGGCGAGCGCATCGGTCAGGGCAAGGACAACGCCCGCGATTACCTCCGCGAGCACAACGAACTCGCGATGGAGATCGAAGGCAAGATCCGCGCGGCCGTCAGCACACCCTCGCTCGTCGACGAAGTCGAGGACGACGAAGAAGAAGAGGCCTGACCGGAACGCTTCGGCCGCCCGGCTGCCGGCTTTTTCACGGAACCTTCGCGGGCGCCGCGTTGCCGCCTCGTCCACCGCTTTCGCTGCGCGGCCGGGCGCTCGGCTACCTGGCGCGCCGCGAGCATTCCCGGGCGGAACTGCTCGCCAAGCTAAGGCGGCATGCCGGCCCCGATGACGACATCGACGCGCTGCTCGACGATTTCGTCGCCCGCGGCTGGCTGTCGGAGAAGCGCCTGGTCGAGCAGGTGGTCAACCATTCGCAGCGTTTCGGTGCAGCCCGGGTGCTCAACGACCTGCGTCGCCGCGGGGTCGATCCGACCCTCGTCGGGGAAGCCGCCCCAGCCCTGAGGCAGGGCGAACTGGCCATCGCCAGGGATGTCTGGCGGCGCAAGTTCGGTACTGCTCCAGCCGATGCGAAAGACCGCATGCGGCAGATCCGGTTCCTGCGCACGCGTGGCTTCAGCGGAGCCACCATCGCCCAGGTGCTGAAGGATCGTTCGATCGATGAAGAGCCGGACGATCCGCTCGACTGAGTGGTGTTACTTTCCGCCCTATAATCCAAGGCTTGTCACATTTTCCATCCGTGCATCGGCGCCTGCGGCGCCTGCATCGACCGAAAGCCGAAATGACAGCCAACGAGATCCGGGCGAAGTTCCTCCAGTACTTCGAGCAGCAGGGGCACACCGTCGTGCGTTCGTCGAGCCTGGTGCCCGGCAACGACCCGACCCTGCTGTTCGTCAACAGCGGCATGGTGCAGTTCAAGGACGTTTTCCTCGGCACCGACAAGCGGGCGTATACGAAGGCGACCACTTCGCAGCGCTCGGTGCGCGCTGGTGGCAAGCACAACGACCTCGAGAACGTCGGCTACACGGCCCGGCACCATACCTTCTTCGAGATGCTGGGCAACTTCAGTTTCGGCGACTACTTCAAGCGCGAGGCGATCCACCATGCGTGGACGCTGCTGACCAGCGTCTACCAGTTGCCCAAGGACAAGCTGTGGGTCACCGTCTACCACACGGACGACGAGGCCTTCACGATCTGGAAGGATGAGATCGGCGTGCCGGTCGAACGTATCGTGCGCATCGGCGACAACAAGGGTGCGCCTTATGCGTCGGACAACTTCTGGCAGATGGCCGATACCGGTCCCTGCGGTCCGTGCAGCGAGATCTTCTTCGACCACGGCCCGGAGGTCGAAGGTGGTCCGCCGGGGTCGCCCGACGCGGATGGCGATCGCTACATCGAGATATGGAACCTGGTGTTCATGCAGTTCAACCGCGACGAGGCGGGCAACATGAACCCGCTGCCCAAGCCCTCGGTCGATACCGGCATGGGCCTGGAGCGGATCGCAGCGGTGCTGCAGCATGTGCACAGCAACTACGAGATCGACCTGTTCCAGGCGCTGATCGGCGCGGCTGCGCGCGAGACGGGCACGAAGGATCTCGAAGCAAACTCGTTGAAGGTGATCGCCGACCACATCCGCGCCTGTGCGTTCCTGATCGTCGACGGGGTCATCCCCGGAAGCGAGGGCCGCGGCTATGTGCTGCGCCGCATCATCCGGCGCGCGCTGCGCCACGGCTACAAGCTCGGGCAGCAGAAGCCGTTCTTCCATCGCCTGGTCGGCCCGCTGGTCGAGCAGATGGGCGAGGCCTACCCTGAACTGGTACAAGAGGCCACGCGGGTCGAGCAGGTACTGAAGGCCGAAGAGGAGCGTTTCGGCGAAACCCTCGAGAACGGCATGCGAATCCTCGAAGGCGCGCTCACCCGCGAGGACAATGTGCTCGACGGCGAGATGGTGTTCACGCTGTATGACACCTTCGGTTTTCCGGTGGACCTGACCGCGGACATCGCGCGTGAGCGTGGCAAGACGGTCGATATCGCCGGCTTCGAGCAGGCGATGAGCCGGCAGCGCGAGCAGGCGCGGGCGGCGGGCAAGTTCAAGTCGGCTGCGGCGGTCGCGTATTCCGGCGACAAGACCCGTTTCAAGGGATACGACACGCTCGAGTCCGAGGGCAGGGTGGTGGCGCTGTACGTCGGCGGCACGGCGGTGGACAAGGTGGGTGCTGGTGACACGGCGATCATCGTGCTCGACGAGACGCCGTTCTATGCCGAGTCCGGTGGCCAGGTGGGCGATGTCGGCGAACTGGTCGGCGCCTCCGGCACGTTCACGGTCGACGACACGACGAAGATCCAGCCGGACGTGTTCGGCCACCATGGCAAGATCATGACCGGTTCGATCGCGATCGGCGAGACGCTCGGTGCGCGGGTCGACATCGTCGCGCGTTCGCGGGCGGCAGCCAACCATTCGGCCACGCACCTGATGCATGCGGCGCTGCGCAAGGTGCTCGGCGCGCATGTGCAGCAGAAGGGCTCGCTGGTCGATGCCGACCGCACCCGGTTCGACTTTTCGCACGACAGGCCGATGAGCGCCGACGAGATCGCGGCGGTCGAGGTGCTGGTCAATACCGAGATCCGCCGCAACACGGCGGTCGGCGCACGCGTGATGAAGTACGACGATGCGATCAAGGCTGGTGCGATGGCCCTGTTCGGCGAGAAGTACGGCGACGAGGTGCGGGTGCTGTCGATGGGCGGCGACAGGTCGGCTGCGTTCTCGACCGAACTGTGTGGTGGTACCCACGTGTCCCGCACCGGTGACATCGGCTTCTTCAAGGTACTGATGGAAGGTGGCGTGGCGGCCGGCATCCGCCGGGTCGAGGCGGTCACGGGCGAAGGCTCTCTAGCCCACGTGCAGCGGATCGACCGTTCGCTGTCCGAGATGGCGTCGGTGCTCAGGACCAGCCCGGCCGAACTGCAGGCGCGCGTGGGGCAGGTGCTCGACCAGGTGCGGATGCTCGAGAAGGAACTCGGCCGGCTGAAGTCGAAGATGGCTTCGTCGCAGGGCGAGGACCTCTTCACGCGCGCGGTCGACGTCAAGGGCATCAAGGTGCTGGCCGTGTCGCTCGATACCGGCGATGCAAAGGCGCTGCGCGAGACGATGGACAAGCTGAAGGACAAGCTGAAGTCGGCGGTGATCGTGCTCGGTGGCACCGCGGACGGCAAGGTCACGCTGATCGCCGGCGTGACCCCGGATCTCGTCGGCAAGGTGAAGGCGGGCGAAGTCGTGAACTTCGTCGCACAGCAGGTCGGCGGCAAGGGCGGCGGCCGGGCCGACATGGCACAGGCGGGCGGAACCGAACCGGCGAAACTGCCGCAGGCGCTGGCTGCGGTCGAGGCCTGGGTGGGGGAACGGCTGTAGCGTTGGAGCGATGCCTGCGCGTTAACGGAGAGTGCTGCGCCCGAGCGTCCGGGCGAGGGCGCCGATCAGGCGCTGGCCGGGCGTGTGCCGACAGCATCGCGCAGCTCGAGGCTGGTTTCGTCGACACGAAGGTCGAGGCATTGTCGGCGCTGCGCTGAACGTCCGCTGCAGCTTCAGCCGCGTTTCGAGCGCCGGAGGCCGGCGACCGGACCTGCTGCAGCCCTGGTGCGCGTGCGGCCGTCCGCTCCAGTGACCGCAGGTCGGGTCCAGGCGCGCAGCATCAGGTCGGCGCAGTGCTCGACATGCCGTTCGAGTTCGGACTGGCCCATCGGCGGCAGTCCCATCTGTGAAAGCAGGAACGGACGTCCCTTGACCAGATCCAGATAGTCGTGCGAAGCCTGCCGTGGATCGCCGACGGAAAGGCGCGCATCGGGTTCGAAGCCGGCGATGACCGAGGCGACCTGCTCGATCGTGGGCTGGATCGCCGAGCGGTAGAACAGTTCCGACAGCTCGCTCGACTGCTCCTGCATGATCAGCCGGAACATCGCGACCGCCTCGGGGCTGAGCAGTAGCCCGAGGAACGTGTCGCCCACGGCGATCAACGCACGCCGGGGCGCCATGTGCCCGGTGGCTGCGAGGTCGAGCGGAGCCAGCATCTCGGCACATTTCGTGGTGACCGCCGAGACGAACACGTCCTGCTTGGAGCCGAACTGGTTGTAGACCGTCAGCTTGGACACGCCGGCATGCTCGGCGATCGCTTCCATGGTGGTCGCGCCGTAGCCGTTTGCGCAGAACAGTGTCTGCGCTGCCAGCACGATGGAGGCGCGCTTCGATTCGTCGCGCGGACGTCCGCGCCCGCGCGATCGCGCAGGAGCGTCCGCGGCAGGACGCACATGGCCTGCGCCAGCGGTCGAAACCATCACGCCATGGATAGACTGCTTGCTCATCAGAATACTATACTGTACCGTACAGTTTATTAAACATTACGCGCGTGGTATACGATGATCGAGATTGCGCTGCGCATGCTGTCCGGCGACCGGACCAAATATCTGGGCCTGGTCAGCGGCATCGCGTTCGCGACGCTGCTGATTTCGCAGCAGGCGTCGATCTTCGTGTCGCTGATGATACGCACGGCCAATCAGGTGCTGGACGTGCGCGAGGTCGACCTGTGGGTGATGGATCCACGCGTGCGCTACGTAGACGAAGTCGAGCCGCTGCGCGATGTGGACCTCGGACGCATCCGCGGGGTGGATGGCGTCGAGTGGGCCGTCCCATTCTACAAGGGCACTGCCATCCTGCGCACCCGTGAAGGGCTCATCAACCAGGTGTTCCTGGTCGGCGTGGACGATGCCACGCTGGTCGGTGCGCCGCACCAGTGGGTGAAGGGCGACCTGTCCGCGTTGCGCCGTCCGAACGGCATCGTACTCGACCTGCAGGGTGCGCAGTTCATCTGGCCCGGCGAGGACGTGCCGCTGGGACGCAGCGCCGAGATCAACGACGTGCGGGTCGAACTGACCGGCATCGCGGACGTCTCGCCGACGTTCATCACCTGGCCGATCGCCTACATGCGGTATTCCGATGCCGTGCGCCTGCTGCCGCCGCAGCGCAACGTGCTGTCGTATGTGGTCGTCAAGGCCGCGCCAGGCATCGACCCGGCGGAACTCGCTGCGCGCATCGCCGCGCGTACCGGATTGCAGGCACTGACCTGGGACGCATTCGCCTGGCGCAGCGTCGAATACGTGCTCACCCGTACCGGCATCCCGGTGAACTTCGGCATCACCGTGATGCTCGGCATCCTGGTGGGCGCAGCCGTGACCGCACAGACCTTCTATCTGTTCGTGTTCGAGAACCTGCGCCAGTTCGGCGCACTCAAGGCGATCGGTGCGACCAACAGGCAGATCCTGGGCATGGTGCTGGCCCAGGCGGCGGTGGTGGGCGCGCTCGGCTATGGCATCGGCGTCGGGCTGTGCGCGATCTTCTTCGAGGTGACCAGCGGCTCGGCGGCGCTCGAGGGCTTCCGGCTGGTGCCGCAGGTGGTGGTGGCGACAGCGGGCGTGATCGCGCTGATCCTGGTGCTGTCCTGCCTGTTCAGCGTGCGCCGGGTGTTCGTCGTCGACCCAGCCATCGTGTTCAGGGGCTGAGCGATGATCGCGGCAAGCGCGCGCGACGTGGTGATGGAGTTCGAAGGCGGCGGCGGCCGGACACGCGTGCTGCACGGCGCCAGCATCGAGGTGCCGGCGGGCGGCCTGACCCTGCTGGTGGGGCCGTCCGGCTGCGGCAAGACGACGCTGCTCTCGGTGCTGTCCGGGACGCTGGCCGCCACCTCGGGCGAGGTGGAAGTGATGGGCGAGCGGTTGTCGGACCTGGACGACGCCGCGCGCGTGCGCCTGCGCCGGCGGCGCATCGGTTTCATTTTCCAGCAGTACAACCTGCTGCCAAGCCTCACTGTTGCCGAGAATGCCGCGATCCCACTGGTGACCGCAGGCATGAAGCTGTCCGAAGCCAGCCGGCGGGCGCAGCCGGTCCTGGAACGGCTGGGCATGGCTGCGCACCTGGACAAGCTGCCTCGGCAGCTCTCTGGCGGGCAGCAGCAGCGGGTGGCGATCGCCCGGGCGCTGGTGCATGAACCGGCGCTGGTGGTGTGCGACGAGCCGACAGCGGCGCTGGACGCGAAGACCGGGCACACGGTGATGGAACTGCTGCGCGCGGTCGCTGCGGCCCCCGGGCGCGCGGTGCTGGTGGTGACCCACGACAGCCGGATCCATGAATTTGCCGATCGTATCGTGGAGATGGAAGACGGCCGTGTGCTGGGCGAGCGCATCCTGCATCGTCCGGAAGCCAACTGAGGGAGGCGTGGATGACTGACGAGACCTGGCAGCGGCGATTGCGCCGCCGTTCCGGGACGGCCGTGCTGCCGCTGATGGCGACTGGCCTGTTCGTGTTTGCGATGGTGTCTATCGTCGAGCCGGAGCGCACCCGGGCGGCGCCACCGGTGCCGCCGCCGGCGACCGGCTACGGCTCTACGATCGCCGGCATCGGCATCGTCGAGCCGGAGTCGGAACCGGTGGCGATCGCCAGCGAACTGGCCGGCGTCGTGCGTTCGGTCGAAGTGGTGCCCGGACAGGTCGTAAAGGCCGGCACGGTGCTGTTCCGCCTCGATGACCGCGCGCTGTCGGCGGCACTGGACAGTGCGAGCGCCGAAGCGCGCTCGGCGCTCGCCGAGCAGCGCGTGGCCGAGGCGGCGCTGCCGGTGGCACGCGCGGGGCTGGCCGATGTCGAGGCGCGACTCGCGCTCTACGGCGCTGTAGACGATGCGCGCGCGGTGTCCGGCGACGAGGTCGAGCGCCAGCGCTTCGCGGTCGAGCGCGCTCGTGCGGCGCTCGCCCAGGCCAGTGCACAGGCAGAGGCGGCGCGGGCCCGGGCCGAGCATGCCGATGCGCGCGTGCGCTCGGTACGCACCGACCTGGACCGCCTGCAGGTTCGCTCGCCGATCGATGGCCGGGTCTGGCGGCGCAACGTGCGTCCCGGCGAGTTCGCGCCGGCCGGCATCACGCCCGAGCCGCTGATGGTCCTGGGATCGGACCGGGTACTCCAGGTACGGGTCGAGATCGACGAGGAGGATGCCGGCCGCCTGCGTGCGGGCGCGCGTGCCGAAGGGTTGTTCCGCGGCGAGCCGGGGCTGCGTATCCCGCTGGTGTTCACCCGCATCGAGCCTCAGCTGCGCGCCCGGCGCGCCTTGTCGGGGGCGGCGCAACGGGTGGACAGCCGGGTGGTCGAGGTGCTCTATCGATTCGAACCGGCCGGCGCCGGCGATGCGCCGCTGCTGATCGGGCAGCGGATGGATGTGTTCATCGAGGCCGACGCTGGGAGGCGCCGGTGAACCGGTGGTGGCGGCAGGGGCCGCGCGCGGCGTGCCCCGGAACCGGCGTGCGCCCGGGCAGGAGTGCTGCCGCTTCAGCCGTGCTGCTGCCGATCGCGCTCGGCATCGTCGGTTGTGCATCGACGCCGAGCGGTGGACTAGAGCCTTTGCCGGCGATCCCGAGCGGCTGGACGCACGCACGCGATGCGACGACGACCGTAACCACGACCGCACCCGATAGCGGCAGCGCTGGCGACGATCGTCCCGCCGGACGAATGCCAGGCCCTGCAGGCAGCTGGTGGCTGGCGGTCGACGATCCGCAACTGCATCGCCTGGTGGAGGCCGCCGGCGACGTAGCCTCGGTACGCCTCGCGCGCGAGCGTCTGGCCGAGGCCGAGGCTGCGCTGCGTGCGGCGAGTGCGGCGCTGGCGCCGTCGGTCAACGGTAGCGTGTCCGCCAGCTTCAACGCGCCCGGCGACGGCGCCGTGCGTCAGTCGACACGCAGCACCGCTGCCGTGTTCGGATACGACTTCGATGTCTCCGGCGCGGGACGTGCGCGCGAATCGGCGACGCGTGCGCTGGTCGAGTCGCGTACCGAGGCGGTGGCCGCCGCCCGCATCGCTGCGCGCGAGATGGCGGTGCGGTTGTATGCCGCCTTTGCCGGTGCTGCGGAGAGACGACAGGCAACGCTGCTGTCGGTGCGTTCGCTGGAGGATGCGCTGCGGCTGGCCGCCGCGCGTACGCGTGCGGGACTGGGCACCGAGCTCGATGTCGCGCAGGCCAGGGCTGCGCTGGCCGCCGCGCGGGCGCAGTTGCCGCGGCTGGAGGCGGCGCGCGACAGCGTACGGCTGGGGCTGGAAGCGCTGCTGGGCCACTTGCCCGGGACGCTTGCGCCGACGCTGGCGCGCCTGGAGGCCGCCCCGACCGTCGACGCGATGCCGTTGATGCGTACGCCCCTGCAGGTCGTCGCTTCGCGCCCTGACCTGCGCGCCGCTGAACACGAACTGGCGGCCGCATCGGCTACGACGGCGGCCGCCTTGCGCGATCGCTGGCCGAAGCTCACGCTGGACGTGCTGATCGGCGTGCAATCGGTGCGCATTGCCGGTCCGCTGGCGGGAGACGGGCTGACCTCCTCGCTGCTCGCAGGCCTCACCGGACCGCTGTTCGATGCCGGCCGGCTCGCGGCAAGGGCCGATGCCGCACGGGCACGCGAGCGCGCGGCGGCGATCGCCTATCGCCAGGCAGCGCTGGAGGCGCTGGGCGAGGTCGAGGACGGCCTCCAGCGTCTCGCGCAGGCGATGGCGGAGGACGATCAGAACGCGGTCGCGGCCGATGCAGCGGCGGCGCGGGTGGCGCTTGCCCGGTCGCGCTGGCGGGCTGGCCTGGTGCCCTTCCTGGACGTCGTGCTGGCCGAGCAGGCATTGCATGCAGCCAATGCCGAGCGTGCGCTGTCGCGCAGCCGGATGCTGGAGTCCTTCGCGCGGCTGTCGGCCGCGGTCGGGCTGGGCGGGGAGGCCGGAGGCTGATCCGGCCGCCAGCTCACTTCACCCGGATGTTCGCGTCCTTCACCAGCGCGCCGAATCGCTCGCGCGCCTTCTGCTGGCTGGCTGCGAACTCGTCCGGCGTCGACGGCGTGGCCGGCTCGGCGGCCATGCTGGAGAGCACTGCCCGAGCCTCAGGCGTCTGCATGATGCGGTTGATCTCGCGGTTGAGCCGCAGCACGACATCGCGCGGCGCTGCGGCCGGCGCATAGACGCCGGACAGCCATGCGATGGTCATGTTGGTGCCGGCTTCGATCATCGTCGGCGCGTTCGGGAACAGCGACGAGCGGGTGGTGGAGGGTACGGCCAGCAGCCGCACCTTGTCCGACTTGATGTGCTCGATGGCGGCGCCGAGGTCGAAGGTGAAGTCGATCTGGCCGCCGAGCAGGTCGACCATCACCTGCTGCGATCCCTTGTAGGCGACATGGACCACGTTGAGCTTCGCCTCGCGGGCGAGCATCTCGGTGGCCACGTGCTGCAGGGTGCCGTTTCCGGCTGACCCGTAATTGAGCTTGCCAGGGTTGGCGCGCGCATGGGCGATGAACTCGGGCAGCGTCTTCACCGGCAGCCCGGCACGCGTCACCAGGAAGATCGCGGCACGCCCGGTGGGGGCGACCGCAGCGAGGTCCTTCGCCGGATCGGACGGCATCTCGTACAGGAACGGGTTGATCAGGATGGTGCCGTCGGACGAATGCAGCAGCGTGTAGCCATCCGGGGCCGAGCGGGCGACCACGTCCAGGCCGATGTTGCCGCCGGCGCCGACCCGGTTCTCGACCAGCACCTGCTGGCCGAGCGCATCGCCCAGCCGGGGTGCCATCGACCGTGCGATGACATCGGTGCTGCCACCGGCCGCGAAGTTCACGATCATGCGGATCGGCTTCGCCGGCCATGCCTGTGCGCTCGCGCCTGACGGTGCGAGCAGTGCCGCAGCCAGCAGTGGCGGGAGCAGGGCCGGGAGTGTCCGGAGATGCGCCGTGGCGCAGGCAGTCGGGCGATCGTGCATTCAGGCATCCCCTCGGGTCGACGTTGCACCCAGCATAGCAGCGCGCCCGCGCGGCTGTCGATGCCGCGTTGACCAGGGCCCCCGCCACGGCTTAAGGTTGCCGCCTGCGACGACACCAGGGCCATCCCATGCTCAAGAGCCACGGCAGGTACGACTACTCCCCGATCAGCAGGCGCCCGGACTACAGCTGGCCGGGCGGCAAGCGGCTGGCCGTCCACTTCTGCCTGAACGTCGAGCACTTCTCGTTCGGGGAAGGGCTGGGCAACGACTACGGCGTGCCGCAGCCACAGCCCAACGTGCGCAGCTACGCCTGGCGCGACTACGGTAACCGGGTCGGCGCCTGGCGCCTGCTCGAGTTCGCCGAGGAATACGGGCTGCCTTATGCGCTTCTGATCAACAGTGCGTTGTACGACTACTGCCCGCAACTGGTCGAGGCCTATGCCGCGCGTGGCGACGAGATCGTCGGACACGGCCGTACCAACGCAGAACGGCAGAGCGAGATGCCGCTCGACGAAGAGCGCCGCTGCATCGGCGAGGCCACTGCGGCGATCGAGAGGCACTGGGGACGCAAGCCGCTCGGCTGGCTGGCGCCATACATCGCGCAGACGCACGACTCGCTCGACCTGCTGAAGGAAGCCGGTTACCGCTACATGATGGACTGGTCGCTCGACGATCAGCCGGTGTGGTTCCGCACGAAGCATGGTCCGATCCTCTCGGTTCCCTACGCGCACGAGCTGAACGACTCGGTCGAGGTGGTGTCGCGCAGGACCGGCTCCGAGGAACTGTGCAACAACCTGATCGCCCAGTTCGACGAACTGCTGGCCGAGTCGGCGCGGCGTCCGCTGGTGATGCCGATCGTGCTGCACAGTTTCGTGCTCGGCCAGCCGTACCGGCTGCATCATTTCCGGCGCGTGGTCGAGCACATCCTGCGTCACCGCGACCGTGTCTGGCTGACCCGTCCCGGCGAGATCTGCGAGTACATCGAAGGCCTGCCTGCAGGCATCGTGCCCTGAGGGGCGGAAGGAAAACCAATGCGCATTGCAATCATGGGTGCCGGCGGCATCGGCGGGTACTACGGCGCGAAGCTTGCGGCGAGCGGTAACGAGGTGGCATTCATTGCGCGCGGTGCCCACCTCGATGCGATCCGCTCGAAGGGGTTCTCGCTGGTCGGCCCGGCCGGGGACATCCACCTGCCGGAGGCGGTGGCCACCGATGACCCGTCCTCGCTGGCGCCGGTGGACGTCGTGCTGTTCTGCGTGAAACTGTTCGACACCGAGGCCGCGGCACGGGCGATCGAGCCGCTGCTCGCGCGCGGCGGCGTCTGCATCAGCCTGCAGAATGGCGTCGACGGACAGCACCGGATCGGCGTGGTGGTCGGCGCCGATCGCGTGCTCGGCGGGCTCGCGTTCGTCTCGGCAGTGATCGAGACGCCGGGCACCGTGCGCTACAACTCGGCCAACCCGGCGCTCGAGTTCGGCGAAGTCGATGGCAGCCAGTCGGAGCGTGCGGTGCGCTTCCGCGACGCCTGCCTGGCCGCCGGCTTCGGCGCGACCGTGGTGAAGGACATCCGCGCCGCGCAGTGGAACAAGTTCATCGGCCTGAGCACCAATGCCGCGCTGACGGCGCTCGCGCGCCGCCCGGCGGGCGTCGTCTACCATGATCCCGACCTGCTCGAGGTCGCGCGCCAGGGATTTGCCGAGGCAGCCGCGGTGGCACGTGCGGTCGGCATCGATCTGCCGGCCGACATCGTCGAGCAACTGGTGAAGAAGCACCAGGGCTTCCCGGCCGACATGTATGCCTCGATGTACCACGACCTGAACCGCGGCAAGCGGCTGGAACTGGAAAGCCTGTCCGGCCTCATCGTGCGCAAGGGGCGCGAACTGGGCGTGCCGACGCCCGTGCATGCGGTGGCCCATGCCTGCCTGAAGCCGTTCCTCGGGGGCGCTGTCCGCTGAGGCGGGCAGCCGGCCTCATCCGGCCCCATCCGGCCGCGTCCGCATGTATCCGGCGATCTGTCCGAAGTGCACGACCGCGCGCGTACGCGGACCCGACGGACCGGCGCCGTCTTGCATGCAATGCGGACTGGTATTCTCCAAATGGATCGACGCGCAGTCCGGACGCGGCACCGATCCTGATGACGAGGAGGTCGATACGGGCCGGCCGACCTGGCCGGACGGACCTGTCGGCGAGTTCCTCGCGCGGTTCATGGTGCCGCCGCAGTCGATGGGCGAGACCTCGCGCATCGCCCACGGACTGCTGCTGGCGGCGCTGTTCTGCTACAGCTGGACGTTCATCCTGGGCGACGTGCGCACGGCGGATGCATGGAACGGGTTCCTGCATGGCGTGAACCTGGTGTTCCACGAAGCGGGACACCTGTTCATGATGCCGTTCGGCCGATTCATGCATGTGCTCGGGGGCACGCTCGGGCAACTGGCGATGCCGCTGGTCGTGTGCATCGCCTTCGTCGTCAGTCGCGGGGACACGGTGGGGGCATCGGTCGGCCTCTGGTGGTTCGGCCAGAGCCTGACCGACTGCGCGCCCTACATCGCCGACGCGCGCAAGCTCGACCTGCAGTTGCTCGGTGGCGGCACCGGCGCCGAGCGCGACGGCCACGACTGGGAGTACCTGCTGAACACGCTGGGCCTCGCACCGTACGACCTGTTGCTGGGCAGCCTGGTGAAGTACACCGGGGGGGCGATCATGCTGCTCGCCGTGGCCTGGGGTGGATGGATGCTCTGGCGGGCGCAGGCGGACAGTGCACGGCCGGTCGATATCTGAAGCCGGGAGGCGTGCGAAACGGGAAAGTCCTCAGACCGGGTCTGGCAGCCCGTCGAACACGCGGATGATGCCTTCGCCGAACGCCGAGCCCAGTGCGTCGAAGTAGGCATCGTTCGGCGGGTAGCGCCGGCGGAAGTCGACCTGCAGGCTGTCTCGACGGTAGATGAGCAGGTCGATCGGCATGCCTACGGTGACGTTGCTGCGCAGGGTCGACGCGAACGAGATCAGCGCGCATTTCGCCGCCTTGCCCAGTGGCGTCTCGGCGGTTACCACGCGGTCGAGCATCGGCTTGCCGTACTTCACCTCACCGATCTGGAAGTAGGGCGTCTCGCGCGTCACTTCGATGAAGTTGCCGGCGGCGTAGATGTTGAAGAGACGGGGCGCCTCGCCGGCGATCTGCCCGCCGAGGATCAGCGAAACGGTGAACTCGTAGCCGAATTCGCGCAGCGCGGCACCGTCGAGCTTGTGGACTTCACGCACGGTATCGCCGATCAGCTGGGCGACATTGAACATCGTGGTGGCGTTCCACAGGTTGACCTGGCTGGCGACATGCAGGCGCTCGTTCAGCAGGTTGATGACCTTCTGCGTGATGGCCAGGTTGCCCGACACGAGCAGCACGATGACCCGGTCGCCCGGTCGCTCCCAGACCGACATCTTCGGCACCACCGCGATATGGTCGGGTCCGGCGTTGGTGCGCGTATCGGACGCGAACACGATGCCGTCGTCGACGTGCAGCGCGCAGCAATAGGTCATGGCTGCCAGGAGCCGGTCCCGCCGACGCTTTCGGTCGCCGACGTGGCGCCTGCGGTATCGAGGTTGAGCACGTCCACCGCGACTTTCATCGTCATGCGGCCGCCGCCGAAGATGATGCCCTTCAGCGGGGTGACGTCGGAGTAATCGCGACCCCAGGCCACCGTGATGTGCTGGGTCTCGGGCATCTGGTTGTTGGTCGGGTCGAAGTCGACCCAGCCTGCGTCCGGCACGAACACCGAGAACCAGGCATGCGAGGCGTCGGCGCCGACCAGCCGCGGTTTGCCTGGTGGGGGCAGCGTCTCGATGTAGCCGCTGACGTAGCGGGCAGGTAGTCCCTGCGAACGGATGCAACCGATCGCCAGGTGCGCGAAATCCTGGCACACGCCGCGCCGGTGCTCCAGCACCTGCGTCAGTGGCGTCGACAGCGTGGTGAACTCCGGGTCGTAACGGAAGTCTCGATGGATGCGCTCCATCAGGTCGTGCACCGATTCGAGCAGCGACCGGCCGCGCGTGAAACTGCCGGTCGCATAGTCGGCCAGCCCGGGCTGGGCTGCGACCAGTGGCGAATCGAGCACGAAGTCGCGTGCCGTCAGAGACTCGGCGTCGATCGACTGCATCAGGATGCCGCGGCTCTTCTCCCACGACTCGCCTTCGAACAGTTCGAGGCGGCCCGAGCGGGGTTCCACCGCGACCTCGCTGGTCGCTGTGACGGTGAGCGACCGGTGTGGCTGGTCGATGGAGAAGCTGGCCACGCGGTTGCCGAAGTAGTCGAGCCGCTCCCGGTAGTCGGACGGCGGAGGATCGATCGCGAGTGCCGATGCGGTGGCGACCTGCCGCGGCACCACGCGTGGCAGCAGCCGTGCCTCGTTGTAGCCGCTGTCTACGGGCTCGGCGTAGTGGTACTCGGTCCTGTGGCTGATCCGGTAGTTCATCGCGCGCCGTTCAGCCGTTCTCGATGCGCGCCTGCGCAAGTTGCTGGCTCTCGCGCAGGTGCGCGAAGTACTGCTCCGCGATCACCTCGGACATGCGGGTGAGCAGGTGCGTGATGCGTGCCATCGTCTGGTCGAGGTCGTGGCGCAGTACCGATCCCGGGCCGGATTGCACCAGCCGGTCGAGGCTGACCAGCCTGAGCTGGGTCACTGCTTCGAGCGCCAGCCGGTCACGCTCGCAAAGCTCCGAGCCACCCGTGGCCGCGCCGGGGGAGGGTGGCAACCCTGACAGCGCCTCCTGCAGGCGGAGCAACTGGTGGATGAGCCCGCGCGGGTTGTTCGAGTCGAGCAGCATCAGCTCGAGCACGGTGCGCACCTCGAGGTAGGAGCGGTAGCGCTGCCGGTAGGTGAGGATGCTCTCGCCGGTGGACAGTACCGCGTCGAGCAGCAGGGCCTCGACCGCCGCGTCGGTGTGCAGCGCGACGGTGGAACGGGTCAGCGAGGCGAGCAGCAGCGAGCGTTCGATGCGCCTGCCCATGTCGAGGAATCGCCATGCCTGGTCGCGCATCAGCCGGTCGCTGGTCAGTCCGTTGAACGCGGCAAGCGAGACCACGATCTGGTTCAGGTGCTCTGACAGGTTCTCGATGGTCACGCCGCTGCGGTGGCGCAGGGTCGCGAGCTGGGTGTCTATCGTGTCGAGCACGCGCCAGGAGTCCGACGACCAGAAGTCGCGGATCGCATGTGCCGAATGGATCAGCGCCTGCAGCGACTGGGCGAGGCTTCCGCTGCGCGTGGCGTCGCACGCGACAGCCAGCAGTTCGTCGTCGGGCTGTTGCAGCCGGGCGTCCTCCGCCATGAAGCCGGGGTAGGTCGCCGTGAAATGCGTGAGCGAGCGCAGCAGTGCATGCAGGCACTGTGCGTGTTCGGGATCGTCGTACTGCAGTGCCTCGTCGTACTTCTGAAGGATCGTGCCCAGCAGCCGCGCCGTTCCTTCCGCCCGCTCCGAGTACCTACCCAGCCAGAAGAGATTGTCTGCCGCGCGCGAGGACAGCGGCGCCCGGTTGCCCGAGGTCATCTGTTCGCGGGCCGGCTGCAGCCACAGCGTGACCTGCTGTTCCGGCTCGGAGGCGAGCACCCAGGTGTCTTTGCTGCTGCCGCCATGCTGGTTGCTCACCAGCGGGCTGCCCTGGCTCGAGGCGACACGGGTCAGGCCTCCCGGCATCACTGCGTAGTCGGCATCGCGCGCGACGAGGAAGGTGCGGAGCACGGCCGCTCGCGGCTCGATGCCCGCGTCCGACAGCGTCGGCGTGGCGGACATGAGGGCGAGTTCCTGCCCGGCGTAATTTCGCGGCTGCGCGGTGATCTGCGCGCGCAGCCGGTCGAGTTCGGCGCGGCTCATGGTCGGCCCGAGCAGCGTGCGCTCGCCGCGCGCGCGCGACAGGGGCTTGATCACCAGGCGTTCGAGGTTGGCCAGAACATGCTGCAGCTCTGACGGGTTGCCGCACCACCAGGTCTGTACCGAGGAAAGACGCAGCGGCTGGCCCAGGAAGTGGCGCGCGATGGCTGGCAGGAAGGCGAGCAGTGCCGGGTTCTCGAGCAGCCCGCTGCCCAGCGGGTTGGCGATCGACACATTGCCACGCCTCACGCAGTCGAGCAGGCCGGTGACGCCCAGGCGCGACTCTGGCCGCAATTCGAGGGGATCGCACCAGTCGTCATCGACCCGGCGGATGATCACGTCGACCGGCTGCAGGTCGGCCAGCGTACGCTGCCAGACGCGGCCGTTCCTCACCGTGAGGTCGTCGCCCTGTACCAGCGGGTAGCCGAGGTAGCTGGCGAGGTAAGCATGCTCGAAGTAGGTTTCGTTTCGCGGCCCCGGCGTGAGGATCACGATGCGTGGCTCGCGGCTGGCCCGCGGTGCGATCGAGACCAGCGTCTGGCGCAGCGCTCGGAAGAACACGGCGACCCGGTGTACCCGCGAATCCCGGAACAGTGACGGCAGGATGCGCGTGATCACCATCCGGTTCTCGAGCGCATAGCCGGCGCCCGATGGTGCCTGGGTACGGTCGCCGAGTACCCACATCCGGCCATCCGGTCCGCGCGCGAGGTTCGCCGAGTACAGGATCAGCTGTCGCTCGCCGGGCAGCCTCGCGCCGTCGCACTGGCGCAGGAAGCCCGCATGGCCGAACACCAGTTCAGGCGGCAGGAGACCTTTGCGGAGCAGTTCGCGCGGCCCGTACAGGTCGCGCAGGATCAGGTCCATCAGTTCGGCGCGCTGGATCAGCCCGCTCTCGATGCCTGCCCATTCGTTGCTGCCGATGACCAGCGGGATCGGGTCGAGGTCCCAGACGCGGTTGTAGCCATCCGGATCGTCGTAGACGTTGTAGCTGACCCCGTTCTCGCGCAGCAGGCGGCTCGCTTCATCGCGCCGGCGCCGCAGTTCGGCCGTACCGAGGCCCTGCAGCGCACGGGACAGGTACTCCCAGTGCGGGCGGACCGTCCCGTCGGCCGACCGCGTCTCGTCGAACAGGCCTGCGGTGGGCGCATACCAGGGTTCGGACAAAGGTTTCGGGGTGACTGCGGTATCTGCGCGCGCGTCCGTCGACATCGGTGCGGGGGGAACCTGTGGAACGGAGGATTCTGACCGGGTCAGTCTAGCACTGCGGCCATTCTCGAAGGGTCATCGACGCAGGTCCAGCGTGTGCGGAAAGTCGCGATCGGGCTCGACCGGGGGCGGTGCCATCGGCCTGGGCGTGTCCTTCGGCAGGTGGCCTCCCGGCTCCGGCGGCGGCAGGTCGCCCGGCGTGTGGCCGTAGGCGTGGAAACGCGACACCCGGCGCGACTCGGCCTCGAACGCATTGACCGGGAAAGTCTCGTAGCTGCGCCCGCCCGGATGCGTCACGTGGTAGCGGCAGCCCGCGACCGCGCGTCCGTTCCAGGTGTCGATGAGGTCGAACGTCAGCGGGGCATGCACGCCGATCGCGGGATGCAATGCGGACGGTGGCTGCCAGGCGCGGTAGCGTACGCCGGCTACGTACTCGCCGCGGACGCCGGTCGCGCGCAGTGGCACCCGGCGGCCGTTGCAGGAAACGACGTAACGCGAATCGGTGAAGCCGGTCGCCTTCACCTGCAGGCGTTCTACCGATGAATCGACGTAGCGCGCAGTGCCGCCCGCGGACACTTCCTCGCCGAGAACGTGCCACGGTTCCGTGGCAGCGCGCAGCTCGAGCTGCAGGTCGCCGCTGACCAGCGTGCCGTAGTGCGGATAGCGGAACTCGAAGAACGGTGCCAGCCAGTCCGCCGAGAACGGATATCCGGCGGCCTGCAGGTCTGCGACCACGTCTGCGATGTCGGAGCGGACGTAGTGCGGCAGCATGAATCGGTCGTGCAGTTCCGTGCCCCAGCGTACCAGCGGTCGGTTGTAGGGATCCTTCCAGAAGCGGGCGATCAGTGCGCGCAGAAGCGCCGCCTGCACCAGCGCCATCTGCGGATGCGGTGGCATCTCGAACGCGCGCAGCTCGACCAGGCCGAGGCGGCCGGTTTCGCCTTCCGGCGAATGGAGCTTGTCGATGCAGAATTCGGTGCGGTGCGTGTTGCCGGTACTGTCGATCAGCAGGTTGCGCAGCAGCCGGTCGACCAGCCACGGCTGTGCCACGTCGCCGGTCGGCAGCTGGCGGAACGCGATCTCCAGCTCGTACAGGCTTTCGTTGCGCGCCTCGTCCACGCGCGGCGCCTGACTGGTCGGCCCGATGAACATGCCCGAGAACAGGTAGGACAGCGACGGATGGTTCTGCCAGTAGCTGATCAGGCTGCGCAGCAGGTCGGGGCGGCGCAGGATCGGGCTGTCGGCCGGCGTCGCCGCGCCGATCGTGATGTGGTTGCCGCCACCGGTACCGGTGTGCCGGCCGTCGAGCATGAACTTCTCGGTGGCCAGCCGCGTCTCGCGCGCCTCCCGGTACAACGCCTGCGTGTTGTCGACCAGTTGCGTCCAGCTCGAAGCCGGATGGATGTTCACCTCGATCACGCCTGGATCCGGCGTGACCGGGAGCCGCACCAGTCGCGGGTCGCGTGGCGGCGGATAGCCTTCGATCACCACCGGCAGGCCGAGCGCCGCGGCGCTGGCCTCGATCGCGCCGACCAGTTCCAGGAAATGCTCGAGGAAGGCCAGCGGCGGCAGGAACACGTACAAGCGCCCCTCGCGCGGCTCGATGCACAGCGCGGTGCGCACGGCATCGTTCGGCTGGTGGCTGGCGCCGCCTTGCGTCGATGCGAGTGCAGCTGCCGGACGCTGTACGCCGCTGGCAGGAGCCATGGCCGGGCCGGCCGCAGCCGGCACGGCGCGTGCGCGGCCATAATCGGGGAGCCCCGGCAGCGGCTGCATCAGCGAGCGTTCGATGAACGGGAGCCGTTGTTCCGGCGTCAGCTGTGGCAGTGCGTCGAGCGGCAGGCGGTAGCCCATCGCGGAATCGCCGGGCAGCAGGTACATGTGCCCGCGGCGGAAGGTCCAGTTGCCGCTCAACCAGCGGTTGCGCGCCGTATCCCATGCCAGCGGTAGCGCGAAGCCGGTCGCTTCGCCCAGCCCGCGTTGAAGCAGGCGCGCCAGCCGCTGCCGTTCCAGCGGATCCTTCAGGTTCGCGGACAGTGGATCGACGTTGTCGGGAAGATTCTGCTCAGCGTGAATGTAGTACAGCGTGTCTTCGTGCCCGGGCTGCAGGTAGACCGTCGGCAGGCCCAGGCGTTCGGTCAGTTCCTGTGCGAACGCCTCCGCTTCCCGGAGACCGTGGCCGTAGTCCTTCGTCGTGTCGGCGAGCAGCGATGCGTCGTGCCATACCGGCCGGCCGTCGGCCCGCCAGAACACGGCGAGCAGCCAGCGTGGCAGCGGCTCGCCCGGATACCACTTCCCCTGGCCGTGGTAGAGCATGCCGCCGGGTCCGAAGGTCTCGCGCAGCCGTCGCACGAGCACGTTCGCGCGCTCGCGCTTGGCGTCGCCGTCGGCGGCGATGGTCCATTGCGGCGATTCCATGTCGTCGATCGACACGAAGGTAGGCTCGCCGCCCATCGTCAGGCGCACGTCGCCCGCCTGCAGGTCGGCATCGACCTGCTGTCCTAGTGCGTCGATGCGCGCCCACTGGTCAGGCGAGTAGGGCCGGGTGACGCGCGGATCCTCGTGGATGCGGGTGACCGTGTTCGCATACTCGAAGGTGACCACCTTGCACTCGTCGGTGAAGCCGGTCACTGCAGCTGCGCTCTCCGGGTCGGGCGTGCAAGCGAGCGGGATATGTCCTTCGCCGGCGAACAGGCCGGAGGTCGGGTCAAGACCGACCCAGCCCGCGCCCGGTATGTATACCTCGGCCCAGGCATGCAGGTCGGTGAAGTCCTCGGTCGGGCCACTCGGGCCTTCCAGCGGCTTCTGGTCGGCGACCAGCTGCACCAGGTAGCCGGACACGAAGCGGGCGGCGAGCCCCATGTGGCGCAGCACCTGCACCAGTACCCAGCCGGTATCGCGGCAGGACCCGAGCGCGCGTTCGAGCGTCTGCTCGCAGGTCTGGACGCCCGGCTCCATCCGGATCGTGTAGGCCACGTCGCGCGCGAGGCGCTGGTTCACCGAGACCAGGAAATCGACGGTGCGCATGCGCGAGCGGTCGACGCCGTCCAGCCATCGGCGCAGGTGCGGGCCGGATTCGCGTACCTCGAGGTAGGGCGCCAGGTCCTTCCTCAGATGCGCTTCGTACTCGAACGGGAAATGCTCTGCGGCTTCCTCGAGGAAGAAATCGAACGGATTGATCACCGTCATGTCCGCGACGATGTCTACCTGTATCGACAGCTCCAGCGTGCGCTCCGGGAACACGACGCGTCCGAGGTAGTTGCCGAACGGATCCTGCTGCCAGTTGAGGAAGTGTGGCTCGGGCGTGACGCGCAGCGAATAGCTCTCGATGGGCGTGCGGGAATGCACGGCCGGGCGCAGCCGCATCACATGCGGAGACAGGGCGACCGGACGATCGTAGCGATAGAGCGTCTTGTGATGGAGCGCGACACGGATGGTCATGGATCAGGTGCTTCCGGGCGCGGTGGCCGGTCCCGTGAGGAAGTAGGTCGCGCTGATCCGGTCGTGCAGCGTGCCGAAGCCGATCTGAAGCTCGTCCGTGTAGCGATGGAGCGCCTGCCGGTCGAGGCGGTCGAAATCGACATGCTCGAGGTCGTCGACCAGCCTGCGGATGTCGCGGGTGATCGCACTGCTGCGCGGCAGCCGCCGCAGCAGCGCGTCCATCTGAGCCAGGCAGAAGCCGATCGAGCGCGGAAAGCGCGTGTCGGTCAGCAGGAATCGCAGCACGTCTGCGTGGCTGACCGGGCCGCGAACGGTCTGGCGGTACACCTGATAGCCTGACAGCGAGCGCAGCACGCTCATCCACTGGATCGTCTCGAAAGGCGCCAGGTCTGCCGCACCGTCATCGGACTTCACGCTGCCGTCGAGCAGGTTGGCCGAACGCACGTCGATGATACGGGTGGTCATGTCGGCGCGCTCCAGCGCGAGGCCCAGGCGCAGGAAATCGTACGGGTAGTCATGCGCCATCGTGCCCGCCAGCGTGCCGGACAGCTGCTGCGCGCCGCGGATCACTGCCTCGAGGTAGTCGTAGCGCCGACCTTGCGCGAGCGAGTTGCCGGCATCCTGCTTCGCGCGCAGGTAGAGCTCGTTGATCTGCTCCCAGGCTTCGCGCGGCAGCAGGTCGCGCAGCAGCCGAGCGTTCTCGCGAGCGCAGGCGAGCGAGGACAGGATCGACCCCGGGTTCTTCTCGTCGGCGATCAGGAAGCGCACGACGTTGCGTTCGTTGGTTTCCCTGTACAGATCGGCGAACAGGTCGGAGTAGCCGGTGATCGCGATCAGCGGCGCCCAGCCGAAGGTGTACTTGCGCGGCAGGTCGAGGAGCAGGTTGGCATGGACGTTGGCCAGTCGCGCGCCGTCCTCGGCCCGCTCGACATAGCGGCCCAGCCAGTAGATCGATTCAGCGTGCCCGGAAAGCATCGAGCGGGCTCCAGACGGTGAGCGGGACGCTGCTGCGGCGTTTGATGGGGTCAGCTCGCTTCATGGTCGACGATCCAGGTGTCCTTGCTGCCGCCGCCCTGCGACGAATTGACCACGGTCGAGCCCTTGCGCAGTGCGACGCGGGTCAGCCCGCCGGTCGTCACGTAAGTGGACTTGCTGGACAGTATGAACGGACGCAGGTCGACATGACGCGGCTCGACGTGGTCTTCGACCAGCGTAGGCGCGGTGGAAAGCGTGATCATCGGCTGCGCGATGTAGTTTCGGGGATCACGCCGGATGTGGCGCGCGAAGTCTTCCAGGTCCTTGCTGCTTGCCTGCGGGCCGATCAGCATGCCGTAGCCGCCTGACTCGTTTGCGGGCTTGACCACCAGTCTGGCGAGGTTCGCCAGCACATGGTCGCGTTCCTTGCGGTCGACGCACTTGTACGTTGGCACGTTCGGCAGGATCGCCTCCTCGTCGAGGTAGTAGCGGATCATCGCCGGCACGAATGCGTAGACGACCTTGTCGTCCGCCACGCCGGCCCCGGGCGCGTTCGCCAGCCCGACCTTGCCGTTGCGCCAGGCGCGGAACAGCCCCTTAACGCCGACCACCGAATCGCTGTTGAACGACTCCGGGTCGAGGTAGAGGTCGTCGATCCGGCGATAGATGACGTCGACGCGTTCCAGCCCGGTGATCGCCTTCTTGTACACGCAGTCGTCGTCGCCGACCACCAGGTCGGACCCCAGGCAGAGCTCCGCGCCCATCTGCTGTGCGAGGTACGCATGCTCGAAGTAGGCGGAGTTGTGGATGCCCGGCGTCAGCACCACGACTTCTGGGCGACGGCCGCGGCGCGGCGACAGCGAGGCAAGGCAGTCGAACAGCTGCGACGGGTAGTCGTCCACCGGCAGGATCGTGCTGTTGGCGAACAGTTCCGGGAACACGCGCTTCATCACCAGCCGGTTCTCGAGCATGTACGACACGCCGGAGGGTACGCGCAGGTTGTCTTCGAGCACGTACATCGTGCCGTCGCGGTCGCGCACCAGGTCGGAGCCGCAGATGTGCGCCCAGATACCGTGCGCCGGCGTCGCACCGACGCACTGCGGCCGGAAATTCTTCGAGTCGGCCAGCAGTTCGGCAGGGAACACCTTGTCCTTGACGATCCGCTGGTCGTGGTAGATGTCGTCGATGAACAGGTTCAGGGCCTCGACCCGCTGGCGCAACCCGCGCTCGATGCGCGTCCACTCGCTGCGCGCGATGACCCGCGGGATGATGTCGAACGGCCAGGCGCGGTCGATCGACCCGCCCTCTTCGGAGTAGACGGTGAAGGTGATGCCGAGGTTGCGGATCGCCAGGTCTGCGGCGGCACGTCGGTCGCGCACCTCCTTCTCGGTCAGCGAACCGAGGTAGTCGCAGAGGCTGCTCGCCACGGGCCGTACCTCGCCGGGTGCGGCGAGCAGCGTGTCGTACACGCCGCGGGCGGGGTAGGTCTTCCAGTTGATGGCCATGTCGAGCGATTACCAAGCCTTCCGAAGCAGAAAACATGCCTGTAAGGCGATCATTGTAGCGGGTCGCGGGTGCGCCTGCGGCACGATGGATACGCGGATTTCGCCTTATCCTTCCGCGATGACTTCCGGAATGTCGCAACTGGATCTTTTCGGGCGGCCGGTCCCGGCCGCATCCGAGGGCGCCGGGACCGGGCCGCGCGCCGCGCGTCAGGCCGGCGGTCTCGGTCCGGCAGTGGTGTCGCCGGCATTGGTCGAACTCGGCCAATCGCTTCCGGCAGCGCTCTACCTCGGTACTTCGTCCTGGTCGTTCCCGGGCTGGGCCGGTCTCGTCTACGACCGCAGCGCAGACCCCTCCCGGCTGTCGCGCGAAGGGCTGGTCGCGTATGCGCGCCATCCCGTGCTGCGTACGGTCGGCATCGACCGCACCTTCTATTCGCCGCTGCCGGCGGCAGCGTTCGCGCGCCATGCTGCGCAGGTGCCTGACCATTTTCGTTTCCTGGTCAAGGCACCGTCGGCGTGCACCAGCGCCGTCGTGCGCAGCGAGGGTGCGTTGCCGGTGGCCAATGATCAGTTCCTGGACGAACGCGTGGCCATCGACCAGTTCGTTCGCCCGGCGCTCGAAGGACTCGGCCCGAAGGCCGGACCGCTGGTGTTCCAGTTCTCACCGCTGGGCCGGGCGTGGACGCGCGTGCCGCAGCGCTTTGTCGATGCGCTCGACGGATTCCTCGGCGCAGTGCGCGCCGAAGAGCCCGATGCCCTGCTGGCGGTCGAGGTGCGCGATCCGGAGGTACTCGAGCCGGCTTTCTTCGCGGCGCTGGCCGGGCATCGTGTGCGCTATTGCATCGGCGTGCATGCCCGGATGCCATCGGTCCAGGCGCAGGCCCAGCGGGCGCGGCTGGCCGGCCCCGGCCCGCTGGTCGTGCGCTGGAACCTGCACTCGGGGTTCGGGTACGACGAGGCGAAGGCACGTTACGAGCCGTTCGATCGCCTGGTCGATGAAGATCCAGTGGCGCGGGCGGCGCTCGCGGCACTGGCCTGCGACACCCTCGGCGCCGGCGACGCCGTGTACGTCATCGCCAACAACAAGGCCGAGGGCTCGGCACCGTTGACGCTCACCCGGCTGGCGGAAGCGGTGCGCGGACGCATCCACGCCGGAGCCGCGGCAGGGCCGGTGGGATAATCGCACCATGACGACCGACGAACGGCCCCTGCCGCTGCAATGGACGACCGACGACTGGGCGCTGCATGCGGCGGCCCTGCTGCGCGAGCAGGGCCGGCTGGCGGCGATCCCGGGTGCGCAGGTCGAGGCGGCGCTCGCCTGGGCGGGGCTCAGGTATGGCGACCTGAAACTGCCGGTGGGCTCGCTCAGGTCGGCGGCAGCACTCGATGTCGCCCAGGTGCTGGCCACGATCGGTGCGGATCCGGCGAGCCGCATGGCAGCGCTGCTCGCCTGGCTGCCGCTCGATGCCGGCAACGCGCGCGAGGCGCTGCGACAGCGCGCCGGCACCGAGGTTGCCGCACTGGTCGAAGGAACGGCCCGCCTCGATTCGATCCAGACCCTGTCCGAGGTGGGCGAGGCCGGTACCACGCCCGCCCAGCAGGAGTCGCTGCGCAAGATGCTCCTGGCGATGGTGCAGGATATCCGTACCGTACTGATCAAGCTGGCCCAGGAACTGGTCACCCTGCGCGCGCTCATCCGGCATCCCGACGAGGCACTGCGCCGACGCCACGCGCGGGTGACGCTCGACCTGTTCGCGCCGCTCGCCAACCGGCTGGGCATCTGGCAGCTCAAGTGGGAGATGGAAGATCTCGCCTTCCGGTTGTCGGATCCGGTCACCTACAAGCACATCGCCAAGCTGCTCGACGAGAAGCGCGTGGCGCGCCAGAAGATGATCGACGAGGTGATGCGCATCCTGCGCGCGGACCTCGCGGCTTCCGGCATAGCCGCCCAGGTGACCGGCAGGCCGAAGCACATCTACAGCATCTGGCGCAAGATGGGCCGCAAGGGTGTCGAGTTCGGAGACCTGTACGACGTGTTCGGCGTGCGCGTGCTGGTCGACGAGGTGAAGGACTGCTATGCCGCGCTCGGTCTGGTGCACAACCGCTGGACGCCGGTACCGAAGGAATTCGACGACTACATCGCCAAGCCGAAGGGCAATGACTACCGGTCGCTGCACACCGCCGTCATCGGTCCCGGCGACCGGGCGGTCGAGGTCCAGATCCGCACCCATGCGATGCACCAGCACGCCGAGCTGGGCGTGGCTGCGCACTGGGCCTACAAGGAGGCCGGCAGCCGGTCGGCCGGCAGCGACTACGACCAGCGGATCGCCTGGCTGCGGCGCGTGCTCGACTGGCGCGATACCGTCGTGCAGCAGGGTGGGCAGGCCATGGGCCAGGCACCGGACGCGGCGCCCGATCCAGACCAGCCCGCCGAGTCGCTGGGCGAACGGTTCAAGACCGAACTGTTCAGCGACGTCGTCTATGCGCTGACACCGCAGGGACGGGTGGTCGACATGCCGGCTGGCAGCACGCCGGTGGACTTCGCCTATGCGCTGCATACCGAACTGGGCCATCGCTGCCGCGGCGCCCGGGTCGACGGTGCGATCGTCCCGCTCAGCTTCCCGCTGTCCAATGGCCAGACGGTCGAGATCATCACCATCCGCGAGGGTGGCCCTTCGCGCGACTGGTTGAATCCGCAGCTCGGCTTTACCCGCAGCTCGCGTGCGCGCAACAAGGTCCGGCAGTGGTTCAACGCGCAGAACCTGGCAGCCAGCATCTCGCAGGGGCGGGCGGTGGTCGAACGCGAGCTGCAGCGACTGGGCATCGGCTCCTACAACCTGGAGCAGTTGCCGGGTCGCCTCGGCCTGGGCAAGCTCGACGATGCACTGGCCACCATCGCGCGCGGCGAGATCAACCAGCGCCAGCTGCAGGTTGCGCTGCGCGACCCGGCGTCCGACGCCAGCCAGCCGCACGAAGCGCCCGACGTGGTACCGATCGCGCGCCGCTCCGAGGCCGGCAACAGCGGGCGCGGCATCCTGGTGGTTGGCGTCGACAAGCTGCTCACCGTGCTGGCGAAGTGCTGCAAGCCGGCACCGCCCGATCCGATCATCGGCTTCGTGTCGCGCGGGCGCGGCGTCACCGTGCACCGGCGCGACTGCCCGAACGTTGCGCGCATGCCGCAGGAGCGCATGATCGAATCGGGCTGGGGTCAGGCCGGTGGCGAGCGTTTCGCAGTCGACCTCGAGGTGCTTGCGCACGACCGGCAGGGGTTGCTGCGCGACATTTCCGAGCTGCTGTCGCGCGAGAAGGTCAACGTCACCGCTACCCAGACTGCTTCGCGCAGCGACACCGCGCACATGATGTTCACGGTGGAAGTGCTGGACGTGGCCCAGGTGCAGCGGCTGCTCGGGACGATCGGCGACGTCAAGGGCGTCATCCGCGTCCGGCGCCGCTGACGCCGCTGCTGACGCTGCTGCTGACGCTGCTGCTTCAGAACCCGTGTTCGACCAGCCAGGCCTGCAGCGGAACTGACCACAGTTTTCCGCCCACGCGCAGCAGGTCGTGGCCGTCGGGCGCTGGCACGGGTGCAGTGCCGACGAAGCGCGCCGGGCTGCCGCCCGCTGCGAAGGCTGCGTGCCAGCGCATGGGCGCTTCCGCGCCCCAGTACAGGTCGTTGGGTGCGTAGAACCAGATGCTGGGCAGGCGGTTGGCCTGTCCCCATCCGGCCATCAGCGACTCGATGCGCTCCGGCTGGCACATCCGGCCGTTAGAGGCCGGAGCGCCGCCGGAACCCCCGGCGAAGTTGATGCAGCCGATCACCCCTGGCAGGTTGGCCGAGCAGGCAGCCATCGTCGCGAGGCCGCCGACCGAGTTGCCCGACAGCAGGATGCGATCGGATCGCGCCCATGGCTGGGTGCGCACCCATGCCACCGCCGATGCGATCGTTTCCGCAGCAGGCCCGGCCGTACGCTGCGGTTCCGGGCGGGTGACGCAGGCGCCCCACTCGTTGTAGCGCGCACCGGAGTCCTCCCGGTCAGGCCCACCGGTGACCCCGTATCCGGGGCGGATCGGTGCCACCACCGCATAGCCGCGCCCCATCCACAGGCGCGCATGGCCGTGCAGCACGGGGTTCACGAGCGAGCGGCGCTCGAAGTCTGAGCCTGCGCGCCCGTGCGAAAAGACCAGTACTGGAAACGGACCCTCGCCCGGCGGCCGGAACACGTGGGCCACCATGGTCGTTTCGCCCGGCAGCGTGATGCGCGCGACCTCCGGTACCAGCGGCTCCGGCGCCCCCTGTGCAGCGGCATCGAGTGCCGCGCACAGGAGGGCGGTCGCCAGCAGTGCGGCCGCGCAGGTCCTGCCTGTCGTCTCCATGCTCTTGCGCCGCGCCCGGTCAGACCGGACCGCCCATGAACGCTTCCGCGTTCTTCCAGTAGATCCGCTCGCGCTCCGCATCGGTCAGGCCGGGCACCTTCTCGATGTTGTCGATCGGGGTCATGTCGCCCATGTCGAAAGGATCGTCCGTGCCGACCACCACGCGGTCCGCGCCGACCTGCTCGATCAGGAAACGCACCGCCTTCGGGTTGTGTGCCAGCGCGTCGAACCAGAACCGGCGCAGCAGTTCCATCGGCGGGGTCTTGCAGTCGATCGCGGTGTCCGGCCTGCAGCCATGGCCCCACTGGAAGCGGCCGATGTCGGCGACGGTGAAGCCACCGGCATGCGGCAGCAGGAACTTCAGTTCCTTCAGTTCGTCGAGCGCGCCGCTGAACATCAGGTTGGCGACCATGATCGTGGTGTCGAGCGGATTGCCGATCAGGTTGGTCATGTAGTAGCAATCGAGGCGGCCGGTGGCACCGATGTTCTCGGGGTGGGTGAACACCGAGACCTTCAGGTCCTGGCAGCGCTTGAGGAAAGGCCGGAACTTCTTCGCGGCCAGCTCCTCGCCGACGATCGACGTGGCGATCTCCACGCCCTTGAAGCCATAGGTCTTTACCGCATGCTCGAGCTCGGCGATCGCCAGGTCGGGATGCTGCATCGGCACGCTGGCCATGCCACGCAGGCGGTCGGGGCGCTCGGCGACCATCTTCGCGATGCCCTCGTTCACAGCGCGCGCGGTCTTCACTGCGTCTTCTTCTTTCTGCCAGTAGCAGAAGGCCTGCGGGCCGGTCGAGATGTACGAGATGTCGATCTTCATCCGGTCCATCTTGGCGACCTTGCCTTCGCCGCTGTAGTACTCGGGATCGAGTTCGAACTGGTTCTTGCCGCGCGAGTAGAAGCGCTTGCCGTCCTTGCGGATGATCTTCGCCTTGTAGAGGTCGGCGTCGCTCGCCTTCTCCATCAGGTCGAGCACGGTGTCGGGCAGCACGTGGCTGTGCAGGTCTACTTTCTTCATGCGGACTTCCTCAGTTGGGATCGTGTCTGGACTGCAGTCACGTCGGGTGTGACGGGGATGGGGCCGGGCAGGCGGCGCGGCCCGGGACCGGGCGGCACCGGCAGCGCAAAGATGCCGCGTTCGAACAGGCTCTCGATCTCGGCCGTGACGATCTGTGCGACGGCTTCGGTCGCGGCCGGCTGCGCCGGTTGCACGGGCTGCGCGAGCACCAGCATGCGATGAAGGCTGGCATCGGTGATCTGCCAGGCCGAGAGCCGGCCGCTCGCGATGTCGTCGTGGAAGGTCGACACCGGCATCAGCGCATGGGTCGACCCGCGCAGGAGCAGAGCGCGGATCGCCTCGATGGAATCGATCTCGACCTCGACGTTGAGCCGGGCACCGGCGCGGGCCAGTTGCTCTTCGAGGGCGCTGCGGATGCCGTCGGTGATCAGCACCGGCGTACGCGACAGTTCCGCCAGCGTGAAGAACGGCCGCGCAGGGGCTGCGCCGCGCGGGCCGACGACCACGATCGGTTCTGAGAGCAGCGGCGTGTAGCGCAAGGCGCGCGCCGGCTGCGGATTGGTAAGCAGCGCGACATCGACGCGGCCCGCGCCGAGCGCATCGGCGAGCTGCGGGCTGAAACCCTCGATGACCTTGATCGACAGCTCCGGCGCCTGCCGCCGGCAGCGCTCTACGCAACCGGGTACCAGCCAGGCGGCGGTGGTCGGTGAAACGCCGAGGATGACCCGTCCGCCGGCCGGCTGTGCAGAATGCGCCAGTTCAGCCTGTGCACGGTCGATCTCGCGCACGACGCGCCGCGCATGTTCGAGGAACTTGCGGCCGGCAGTCGTCAGGCGCACCCCGCGCGGCAGTCGTTCGAGCAGGGGCGCGCCCAGTTCGGCCTCCATGCCTTGTACATGGCGCGTCAATGCCGGCTGTGCGATGCCGAGCTGGCCCGCCGCGCGTGTGATGCTGCCGGCGTCGGCGATGTGCACGAAATAGCGGATGCTGCGCAGATCCATGGAGCCGGAGGATAGCCGATTCCGGCAGGCCGGCGCGATACGGATCCGGTATGCGCCGCACGTCCGGCGCCGCGCCGGCTGCAAGCGCGGCTCAAGCGCCCCGGGGAACGGGCGGCGGCTGCAATGCCGTCCTGGCATGGCACGGATGCGCATTCGACATTTGCCCGAGATGTGGGGGGGTCGGTACCATCCCGGTCACCGAACGAATCGACTGGAGAACATCGTGGCCCGGGAAATCAATGTAGGCATCATCGGCGTGGGCTGGTGCGGCGGCATCCGTGCCGAGGCGAGCGCGCGCCATCCGCTGGTGAACGAACTGCACCTGTGCGAGATCCGCCCCGACCGGCTGGCCGATATGGCCCAGAAGTGCAACGCGACGTCGGCGACTACCGACTGGCAGGACATGCTCAAGAACGACGCGATCGACGCGTACATGATTTCGGCCACGCCCGAGCACCTGCACTACCCGATGGCGAAAGACTGCCTGTCGCGCGGCAAGCACGTGTTCCTCGAAAAGCCGATCTCGATCGAGATCCACGAGGCCGACGAACTCATAGCCATCGCCCGCCGCAACGGCGTCAAGTTCACCATCGGCTACTCGCAGCGCTTCAACCCGAAGTATGCCTACGTGCACAAGTGCGCCACCGACGGCACGCTGGGCCGACCGGTCAGCGCGCTGGTCAGCCGCCACATCGGCCGCAGCCTGGGCAAGAAGATCACCGGCCGCAGC
Source organism: Rhodocyclaceae bacterium (assembly GCA_020248265.1). NCBI lineage: Bacteria > Pseudomonadati > Pseudomonadota > Betaproteobacteria > Rhodocyclales > Rhodocyclaceae > Rhodocyclaceae bacterium. The sequence continues at coordinate 29,917 of JADCHX010000010.1, read as the reverse complement.
AAGCTCTCGCCCGCGGCGATGGAGTCGACGCACGACCTCGACTTCCTGCTCTGGTGCCTGGCGCCGGCCAAGCCGATCCGCGTGTATTCGCAGAACAACTATGGCGCGATGCGCGACATGAGCGGCGCCGACGTCCCCGACACCCAGTACATCATGGTGACGATGGACAGTGGTGTCTCGGTGATGGTCGGCGGCGGCTGGAGCCTGCCCCCGGCCTACCCGAACTTCTCCTCGACCTGGATCGAGCTGATCGGCACCGAAGGCGCACTGATCATCGACGACACGCACCGCGACACCCAGCTGTCCACCGTCAAGAACGGTATCGTGCACCCGATGTCGACGATGCCCGGCGAGTATGTCGAGCACACCTATGCTGGCGCGATGGCACCCGAGACCGACCACTTCATCGAGGCCTGCGCGCTGGACAAGCCGGTGCTGGTCACGGCCGAGCAGGCGCGGCAGGTGATGGAAGTCTATGTCGCGGCAGACATCTCGGCCGAGCGCCATGAGCCGGTGAGCCTGCCGCTGCCGGAGTCACGCCGCTGAACTGAAGCGAACAGCGCAGGGGCCTGCAGAGCCCCTGCCGACATCACCGGAGGAGCACCATGAACAGGAACGCGAAGGGTATCGGCCTGGCCATCGTCGGCGCGGGCCGGGTCGGCCTGATCCGCGGCGCGGTGGCGAGCCGCCATCCGTCGGTCGAATGGATCGGCATCGCCGAGAAGGATCCGGCGCGTGGCAAGCTGGTCGCCGAGCAGATCGGCGCCGACTTCGTCACCACCGACTACAAGGAACTGCTGCGCCGCCCCGAGGTCACCGCGGCGGTGATCTCCACCGACGAGCACCTGCATGTCGATCCGATCCTCGGCGCCTGCGAGCGCGGGATCTCGTTGATGATCGAGAAACCACTGGCCACCGACCTCGAAGAATCCGAGATGGTGCTCAAGGCGATCATCGAGGCGAAGCTCGACGCGGTGGTCGGCTATACCCAGCGATTCCGCCGGCGCTGGCTGGTGACCAAGGAAAAGGTGCGCACCGGCGCGTTGGGCGAGGTCACCATGGTCACCTCGCGCGGCTTCATGAACCGGCTGGTCGCGCTCGACAACTACAAGCGCACCGACAATCCTTCGGAGATCTCGCCGATGGTGATCTCGGGCACCCATGCACTCGACATGTGCATGTGGATGCTCGAGGCGAAGACCGCGGTCGAGGTCTATGCCCGCTCGGTGAACAAGGCGCTCAAGCCGATCTGCGACGGCATCGACGGCACTGCCTACACCATCACCTTCTCCGATGACACGGTGTACAGCGGCGTGCTGAGCTGGGGCCTGCCGGAAGTCTGGCCAGGCGCGGTGTACAGCCTCGAGGTCGGCATCGTCGGCACCGAGGGCGTGCTGACCATCGACGACACCCACCGCGACATCGTGCTGGCGACCAACCTGATCCAGGGCGAGGGCTATGCCCCTGACAAGCGCCGGCATGTCGACTTCCTGACCAGCTATCCGGTCGGCGACATGGCGCTGGGCGAGCTGCGCGGCCCGATGCGCGAGGAGACGGTCGACTGGCTCAATCGCGTGTCGCTCGGCCTCAAGACCCAGCATGCCACCGCGGCTGAAGGCCACAACCGGCTGATGCTGACCAAGGCGATCGACCTGTCGGCACGCCTGCGCCGGCCGGTACCGCTGCCGATCAGCGCCGGCGACATCCGCTCTTAGGCTTTACAGGCGCTTCGGCGCGATCCCAGCCATGCCCTATCCGGCGCGTTCGAACGCCGGGCGGGCGAGGCAGACCTACCCCAGGAGGAATGCATGTCCCGTCTGATCGTTTCGATCGCCACTGCGATCGCGCTGGCGCCGGCCCTGTCCGGGGCTGCCGCGGCAGCCGACAACTTCCCGTCGCGTCCGGTCCGGATGCTGGTGCCGTTCTCGCCCGGCGGCGCCACCGACATCGTCGCCCGCCAGGTCGCCTCGAGGCTGGGCGAACTGTGGGGGCAGCCGGTGATCATCGACAACCGCGCGGGGGCCTCGGGCAATATCGCGCTCGAGGCGACCATGAAGGCGGTGCCCGACGGTTACACCCTGTTCGTCGGCAATGTCACCACCAACGCGATCAACGAAACCACCTTCGAGCAGGTGCTCGGCAAGTCGCGTCCTTCGCGCGACCTGGTGGGCATCACGAACCTGATCGAGATTCCCCATGTCGTCGCGGCGCATCCCGGCCTGCCGGTGGCCGACGTGAAGCAGCTGGTCGAGTACGCGCGGAAGAATCCGAACAAGCTGAACTATGCATCGGCCGGCATCGGCAGCTATCCGCACCTCGACATGGTGCTGTTCGCCCGGGTCACCGGGATGCAGGTCACGCACATCCCCTACAAGGGCGGTGCCGGGCAGATGGTGCCTTCGCTGATGGGCAACGAGACGCAGGTGGCCTTCCTCAACCTGGGTTCGACCATCGAGCACCTGCGCGCCGGTCGATTGAAGGCACTGGCCACCACTGCGCCGCAGCGGCTGCCTGAACTGCCGAACGTGCCGACGATGGCCGAGCAGGGCTTCGCCGGCCAGGGTACCAATGCCTGGAACGGGCTGTTCGGCCCGGCCGCGCTGCCCCGGCCGATCCTCGACCGCATCTTCAACGACACGTTGAAGGTGCTTTCGACGGCGGAACTGCGCGACTCGCTCGGCAAGCTGCTGATGCAGGTCGCGCCCAGCAAGTCGCCCGAGGCCTATACCGCGTTCGTGCGCGCCGAGACCGCGAAGTGGGCGAAGGTGATCCGAGAGAACAACATCAAGGTCGCCGAGTAGCACCCAGGCCCTGCCGGGCAGGCCGGCAGGGCGATCGACACCACGGAGGACGATCCATGAACCGCTCGACGCTGCTCATCGCGGCATCTGCCGCCCTGCTGCCCTTCGCAGCCCAGTCCGCCATTGCCCAGCCGGTCGATTTTTCCAAGCGACCGGTGCGGATTCTCGTCCCGTTCGCCCCCGGCGGCGCCTCGGACTTCGTCGGCCGCATCCTGCAGCCCAGGTTGGCCGAGGAACTGGGCACACAGGTACTGCTCGACAATCGCGCAGGTGCGGCCGGCAACATCGGCGTCGAGGTGGCTGGGCGGGCTTCGCCGGACGGCTTCACCCTGCTGCTCGGCAACGTCGGCACGATGGCGATCAACCCGAGCCTGTATCCCGATTTCCCGTTCAAGCCGACGAAGCATTTCATCCCGGTCACGCAGGTGGTCGACGTGCCGGGCGCGCTGGTGGCGAACCCGTCGCTGCAGGTCGCCAGCGTGCCGGATCTGATCGCGTTCGCCAAGGCCAATCCGAACAAGCTCAATTTCGCATCGCCCGGTCCGGGCAGTGCCAATCGCATCGAGATGGAGATCCTGATGCGTGCGGCCGGCATCACGATGACGCACATTCCCTACAAGGGCGGTGCCGGGCCGGCCGTCACGTCGTTGATCCAGGGCGAGACGCAGCTCGGGTTCGTGACGCTGTCCTCTGCGATGTCCTTTGTCAAGGCGGGCAAGCTCAGGATGCTGGGTATCGTCGCGCCCGCCCGCAATGCCGGCGTCCCGGATGTGCCGACGATGGCCGAGGTGGGATTCAAGAGCATGCGCACCGGTTCCTGGCAGGGCGTATTCGTGCCCGCCGGCACTCCCAGGCCTGTGGTCAATCGTCTGTTCGAGGCGTTGCAGAAGGTGATGGCCCATCCGGACGTCAAGAGGCGGCTCAACGAAGGCGGCGCGGAAGTCGTGGTGAGCAAGTCGCTCGACGATTTCATGGCTTTCGTGCGTGACGAGAACGAGCGCTTCGGCCGCGCCATCCGCGAGGCGAAGATCACGGCCGACTGAGCGATCAAGGCGCCGCCGGCCCCGTGCCCTGGTGCCAGGGCTGCGTGGTGCCGGGCGGCGGCGGTTCGATGCGTGCGGCCAGTTCCGCCAGGAATGCCTCGGCTGCCGCCGGGGGAGGCCGCCGCGCCGCCTCGATCACCACCAGGTCCAGCGTGAACGGCGGGGCCTGAAGCGGGCAGACCGCCAGCGAGCCGTCGGCGATCTCGGGCGTGAGCATCGCGCCTGGCAGGATGGCGACCCAGTCGCTGCGGCCGATCATGTCGAGTGTGCCGTACATCGAATCGAGTTCCAGGCGCTGCGCGACCGTCGCACCGTTGGAAGCCAGCCAGCTCTCGATGCGCTGGCGGCGGGTGTTCAACGGCGCAGGTACCATCAGCCGCAGTTCGAGCAGCCGGGCTGCATCGACCGGTTCGCCGGCCGGCCAGCGCCCGTCGGGACGCGACACGAGCAGTTCCGGCGTACGCGCGAGGAAGCGGCTGCGGATCCCGACCGGTGCGTCGAATGCCGGAACGATCGCGAAGTCGAGTTCGCCCGCGCGCAGCAGGTCTGTGAGCACGCCGCTGTAGGCTTCGGTTACCTTCAGCGTGACCTGCGGATGGCGCTGCCCGAAGGCGGCCAGCGCAGGTGCGAGGCAGCACCGGGTGAGGGAGGGCATCAGCCCGACCCGGACCTCGCCGGACAGCGCGCTGCCCACGGTTCGCGCATCGCGGCCGGCCTGTTCCAGCGTGGCCAGCAGGTCGATCGCCCGCCGGTAGTACGCGTCGCCGGCCGCCGTCGGCGTGACCTGCGAGGGCGAACGCTCCAGCAGGCGTACCCCGAGTTCGTCCTCCAGTGCACGCACCCGCTGAGATACGGCTGGCTGGGTGGTGTGCTCCCGCGCGGCGGCGCGCGAGAACGAACGCTCTTCGTACGCGGCGGTGAACAGGCGGATGGCAGTCAGGGAGGGCACGGTTCCCGTGTCGAGGCGGGCGATCTTGGGAAGTACGAAGAATAACGAAAACGGATGCTCATGATTATGAATCATCATTTGGCGTAATGCGAATCGATCGCTACAGTGCGCCGTCGAAAGATCCTGTTCGCCCTCACCGTGGAGCCCCGATGACCCGCCTGGACCTAAGCCGCGACGCCACCGGCGATATCGCATCCCAGCGCAAGCTCCGGGACGCATTCGGCCGCTTCGCCACCGGCGTCACCGTGATCACCGCGTTGCTGCCCGATGGCCGGCGTACCGGTCTGACCGTGAATTCGTTCACGTCGCTGTCGCTCGAGCCGGCGATGATCCTCTGGAACCTGCGGGCCGGCTCGCCGTCCGAGCCCGCGTTCGGCAAGGGCTGCGCGTTCGCGGTCAACGTACTCGCGACCGCGCAGCACGAGGTGTCGCAGCGTTTCTGCCGCCCGTCGGACGACAAGTTCACCGGCGTTGCGATCGAGGACGGGCTCGATGGCGTACCTCTGCTGTCCGGCAGCCTCGCGACGTTCGAATGCCGCGTCGAGGATACGGTCACCTGCGGCGACCACCGGATCGTGATCGGCCGCGTGCTCGCCGCCCATTACGGCGAAGGCGAGCCGCTGATCTACAGCCAGGGCCGCTACTGCACCGCCATACAGTTGGCAGCCTGAGCGCGCGGCGCGCCTCGATCCACTTCCATCCGCAACAGACATCCGCATACGGAGACCTGCATGAAACTGTCCACCTTCATGATGCCGCTGCACCCCGTGGGCAAGCCGTGGCCGCTGTCGCTCAAGGAAGACCGCGAGGCGATCATCCTGGCCGATCGTCTCGGCTACTCGGAAGCCTTCGTCGGCGAGCACGTGACCGACGCCGCCGAGACGGTGACCTCGTGCATGATGTTCCTCGCCAGCCTCGCCCACGACACCAAACACATCAAGCTCGGCACCGGCACGATCAATCTGCCCAACAGCCATCCGGCCCACGTCGCCTCGCAGGCGGCCATGCTCGACAACATCCTGGAAGGTCGGTTCATCATGGGCATCAGCCCCGGCGGCCTGATGTCGGATGCCGAGGCCTTCGGCAACTACGGCCGCGACCGCATGGCGATGTTCGTCGAAGGCATCAACATGGTGCTCGACATCTGGGCCGGAGAGGCGCCGTACAACCTCAAGGGCCAGTTCTGGGAAGTCACCACCGAGAAGACGATGATCGCCGAGATCGGCACCGGCATCATGCTCAAGCCCTACCAGCAGCCGCATCCGCCGATCGTCGGCACCGTGGTGGCGCCGTTCTCCAAGGGCGTGGTCGCGATGGCCGAGCGCGGCTGGAAGCCGATCTCGGCGAACTTCCTGCTGCCGCAGTGGGTGAAGACGCACTGGGACAGCTACGTGCAGGGCAAGAAGAACATCGGCGTGGTGGCCGACCCGGCCGACTGGAGCGTCGCCAAGTGCGTCTTCGTCGCCGACGACGATGCCACGGCACAGCGCTACGGCTATGGCGAGGACGGCCCCTACCACCACTACTTCAAGCAGCTCATCCGCAAGCTGGTGGGCTTCGGCAACCGCGGCAACCTGTTCAAGGCCGACCAGAGCATGCCCGACGAGATGATCACGGCGGATTACGTGAACCGCAAGCTCACCATCGCCGGCACCGTCGACAGCGTGGTCGACCAGATCCTCGCCTTCCGCGAGGAGGTGGGCGACTTCGGCACGCTCGTCTATGCATCCCTGGACTGGAAAGACCCGGCGCTGGGCAAGCGCTCGATGGAACTGATGGCCGAGAAGGTCATGCCCGCGGTGAATGCCGCGATCGCGTCGGGCAAGACCGCCCGCGCTGCCTGAGGAGAAACTCGATGTTGAACGTAGCCGTCGTCGGCATGGGATGGTGGGGCAAGATCATCGTCCCGCTGCTCAAGACCAGCAAGAAGATCACCGTCGGCAAGGTGGTCGAGGTGAACCCCGACTCGATCGCCGATTTCGCGCGCGAGCAGGGCGTGCAGGTGGTGACCCGCTATGAAGACGTGCTGGCGGATCCGTCGATCCAGGCGGTCGTGCTGTGCACGCCGCACACCCAGCACACCGACCAGATCGTCGCCGCTGCCGCGGCCGGCAAGCATGTGTTCTGCGAGAAGCCGCTGTCGATGACCCGCGCCGACGTGCTGCGTGCAGTGGCCGCGATCGAGAAGGCCGGCGTCGCGCTGGCGGTCGGCCACGAGCGCCGGTTCGAGCCGCCGATCCTCGAGATGATGCAGATCGTGAAGTCGGGCGTGCTCGGCAAGCCGCTGCAGGTCGAGGCCAACTTCAGCCAGGACAAGTTCCTGTCGCTCGCGGCAGACAACTGGCGCCTGTCGGGCAAGGAAGCGCCGGCCGGTCCGATGACCGCCACCGGCATCCACCTGCTAGACCTGTCGGTCGGCGTGTTCGGCGAAGCCGACCATGTGTATGCCAGCGTGAAGCAACTCGGCAGCCATCTCGTCAACGGCGACACGCTGGCGATCCTGGTGTCGTTCCGCAACGGTGGCCATGCGCTGATCAGCGCGATCCTGGCCACGCCGTTCGATGGCCGCTTCGCGATCTACTGCAACGAGGGCTGGATCGAGGTGCGCGACAAGACCCACCCGGAAGCGCCGGAAGGCTGGACGATGACCCAGTGCTTCCGCGGCGGCCGGCGCGAGGTCAAGGAGTTCCCGCCGGTGCCCGGCGTGCTCGCCAACCTCGAGGCCTTCGCCGACGCGGCCGAAGGGCGCGCGCCGTACCCGGTGCCGCGCGAGCAGATGGTCGCCAACATCTCCGCGCTCGAGGCCATCTTCAAGGCAACGAAGAGCGGCGTGGTGGAGAAGGTCGAAGGTTGAGTCAGTCCCCGGCCCAGGCCCAGAAGTCGAGCGTGGTGGTGCAGCCCGGGACGGGATGGGATGGTGCCTTGACCGCACAGTAGGGGACGCATTGCACGTCGGCGACCGCGTCCCACATCGCGAGGGTGTCGCGGAACGCCGACAGATCGGTGTGGAACTGCATCGCCCGCGTGATGGATGCCGCGCTGGTTCCGGCTGCGCTGCAGATCTTCATCGCGTGCTGCAGCAGGCAGGCCATCTCCGCGCGCGCTGGCGCGCCGAAGTGGCCGAGACCGGCCGCCGCGGCGATCGACGCATCGGCGCCCTGCCGGTCACAGGCCATCAGCCCCGAGGCGAACAGCAGGTCGCCCCCGAGGACACCCGGCGCACCGAAGGTCGCTTCGGCCGGAATGTCGACGTCGAGTATCCGCTTGCGCGCGATCGCATGGTCACGCAGCCCGACCAGGTTGATCTCGAGGCTGCCATCCACCAAGCCGAACTCGTCGGCCTGCACGATCGTGAGGGCGACCTTGCGCGCACCGAAGCGGTCGTTCCAGACTTCGAGGAAATGCGGCAGGTCCTCGGCGTGGCGCAGGTAGGCTTGCGCCTTGAGGGCCCCTTCAAACGAAGCGCCCGCCGCAGAGAGTGCCGGCGCCAGGCGGTAGTCGATCACGAACTCGGCCTGCTTGCGCGCCTCGTAGCCGCCCCAGCGGCTGTGCTTGGGCACATGCGCGCGGGGGTCGGGGCCATCGTCGCCACGCGCCATCTGGCCGGCCACGAACACATAGTCCCCGACGGTCGCCGCGGGCACGAAGCCCGACCACACTGGCGCGTCTACCTTCGGAGGGTCGATCCGCTGCGGCTCGAGGCCGGTACCCGGCAGCACCGCCATCAGGTTCGTGCAGATGCCGGCCCCCTCGGCCAGAAGGCCTCCCATCACGACCGAGGTGCTCGGTGGAATGTAATCGCCGAAAGCCGCGCGGCGCGCACGGTGGTAGGGGTTGACTGCCTGCCAGGTCGGGTAGTACTGGTCGAGCCGTACCGTGTTCTGGAACGAGGTGCCTGCGCCGTCGAGCAGCGTCTTCAGCCGTTGCGCGATGAAGTCGCCTTCGCGCCGGTGGCGCGGCAGACCGTGCAGGGGCAGGGCGGGCTCGCCCGCGACCTGGCTATCCAGCCGCTGGCTTCCGTCGGTAGCCTCGAGGCCGTTGAGGAAGACCCAGGGGCCGGCGCTGACGCAGACGGCGTGGCTGAGCGGCGTGTAGGGCAGGGTGTCGCTGGCAAGGATCCTGATCGTCATGTCCGTTTCCGTTCTGTAGCGTGGAAGGGGCTCATTGCACCTCGAGGCGTATCTTCGCTTCTCGCACCACGCGCTCCCAGCGCCGCGTTTCATCCAACAGGAATGCGCCGAAGTCGCCCGCGTCGCTGCCCGCGGGATCGACGCCGAGCGCCTGCAGGCGCTCTCGTACTTCCGGCACGACGATCGCCCTGGCCAGTTCCTGCCGCAACCGGGTCCCGGCGGTCGCAGGGATGCCCGCGGGTGCCGCAATGCCATAGAAGCCGATCGACCGGAAGCCTGGAAAGCCCGACTCGGCCACGGTCGCAGTATCGGGGTAGGCAGGTATGCGCCGGTCGCCGCCCAGGGCGAGCAACTGTAGTTTGCCGGCTTTGACCAGGGGCGCGGCGGACGGCAGATTCACGAACATGAAGTCGACTCTTCCCGCCATCAGGTCGTTCATCGCAGGGCCGCTGCCGTTGAACGGCACGTGGGTCGCGCGTACGCCAGTGACCTGGTTGAACAGTTCGCCGGACAGGTGCGGGCTGGAGCCGATGCCTACCGAGGCGAAGTTGACCGAATCGCTGCGTCCCTTCGCCCAGCCGATCAGTTCCTTGACGCCGCGCGCCGGCACCTTCGGCGAGGCCACCAGCACGTTGGGTGCTGTCCCGATCAGCCCGATCGGCGCGAACCCGGCCACCGTGTACTGCGGTTTCTCGTGAAGGCTGACCAGCAGCACGAACGGCGCGCTGACGAACGAGATCGTATGGCCGTCGGGCTGTGCGCGCATGCCCAGGCCGTAGGCGAGCATCCCACCCGCCCCTGGCCGCGGATCGACCACCACCGGCTGTCCGAGCCCTTCGGACCAGCGTCCGCCGACCGTGCGTGCGATCGTGTCCGACACGCCGCCGGCCGGAAAGTCGACGATCAGCCGTACCGGCTTCGTCGGCCAGCCAGTGGCTAAGGGTGCCTGTGCATGGGCTGCCCCGGTGCAGGCAGCTACTGCGATGGAAAGCATGCCGATCGGTACAGCCAGCCTGGCTATCGGGGAGTGCTTCAGCATCCGCGTCAATATTGTGTCCATTGCAGGCTCCGTTTCCGGGCGTTCACGTCGGAACAGTTTACACAGGGATCAGCCCCGCGGAGCCGCCAGTGCCTGCGGCAGGAAACGGGTGCGGCCGTCTTCGAGCAGGGCGAGGAACGCACTCGCGGCAGGGCTTGGCCGCCGGTCGGCACGGCAGACGATCGATACCCGCCGCAGCGGGCGCGGCACGCCGATGCGGCGCACCTCGAGGCCTTCCTGGCGCATCTCGGCCAGCGCCAGCCACGGCAGCACGGTGATGCCCAGCCCGGAGCGGGCCATGCTGGCCGCAGTAAGCATGTTCGCCACTTCGAACGCCGGCTCGCGCGCGGCACGGTGGCGAGCGAGCGAAGCCTCGACCAGTTGGCGGACGCTCGACGGTCGTGGCAGCAGGATCAGGGGCTCGGCCGCTACCGCCTTCCAGGACAGGGTCGTTCGCGCGGCCAGGGGATGCCCGCTCGCCAGCACTGCGACCAGTTCGTCGACGAACAGGTCGGTCGCCTCCAGTTCCGGATCGCGGCCTGCCAGGATGCCGATGCCGAAGTCGACCTCGCGGTCGCGCACCTTCTGCAGCAATACGTCGTTCTGTTCTTCGCGCAGCGTCACCTGGACCAGCGGGTGAAGCGCCCGGTACGCGGCCAGCGCGCGGGTGACGAAGCCGAACGCAGCCGATGGCAGCAGTGCGAGCGCGATCCGTCCGCGCGTGCCGGCGGCCACACCGCGCAGGTCGAGCCAGGCATCGGCGAGTTCATCGACCGGTCGTTGCACCAGGCCGACCAGCGTGCGGCCGGCGTCCGTCAGGTCGACGCGGCGCGTCGTGCGGTCGAACAGGCGCACGCCCAGCGCCGTCTCCAGTTCCCGGATCATCTGAGAAAACGCCGGCTGGGTCATCGACGAGTCCGCCGCCGCGCGGCTGAACGATCCGGTGCGTGCAAGGGCGAGCAGGCCCTGCAGCTGGCGAAGCTTGAAATTCATTGACCAAGCCTATGAATCGGGATGGAAGATCTATTTGCCTGAAGAATACGAAGCGCTGTAGTTTTCGTCCACAGGCAGTTCGACGAGGGAGGAGCCGCTGCCCTGGCAGCGCGACGCAAGATGGCTGGATACTGGATTGGCATCGACACCGGTGGCACGTTCACCGACCTGGTGCTGGCGGAACCTTCCGCCGGCCGCTGGGAGTACCACAAGGTCCCGACGCGCACCGCGGACCCCGCTGCTGGCATCCACGACGGCATCCGCGAACTGCTCGCCCTGTCGGGTGTGGCCGCAGCCGACGTCGCATTCCTCGTGCTCGGCACGACCCTGGCGACCAACGCGGTGCTCGAGGGCAAGTGGGCGAAGACCGGACTCGTCACCACGGCCGGCTTCCGCGACGTGATCGAACTCGCGCGGCAGCGGCGCCCCGACTACTTCAACCTCGACAAGGTCAAGCCGGTGCCGCCGGCCTCGCGCGACTGCCGGCTGGAGGTGAGCGAGCGCATCGACGTCGAAGGCCGCGTGGTCACGCCGCTCGACGAGTCGACCGTGCATGCGGCGGTGGCCGCGCTGAAGGAGGCTGGCGTGCAGTCGGTCGCGATCTGCTTCCTGCACTCGTACCAGAACCCGGCGCACGAGGCGCGCGCGCGCGCGATCATCGAGGCTGCCTGGCCCGGTTCCGCAGTCTGCGCGTCGTACGAAGTGCTGGCCGAGTTCCGCGAATTCGAGCGTTGCGCATCGACGCTTGTCAACGCCAGCCTGATGCCGATCATGGCGACCTACCTCGACCGCTTCGAGGCCGGCGTACGCGAACTCGGCGTGCCGCGCACGCCGCGGGTGATGCAGTCCAACGGCGGTGCGGTGACGCCAGCTGCGGTCAAGCGCCTGCCGATCAACACCTTCTTCTCCGGTCCGGCCGGCGGGGTGATCGGCAGTGCCCGCCTCGGCAGCCGCATCGGCCTGCCCAACCTGATCACCTTCGACATGGGCGGCACCAGCACCGATGTGTGCCTGATCAAGGACGGCGAGCCGGCCAAGAAGAGCCAGCGGGAAATGGGTGGCTATCCCGTGCGTACGCGCACGCTGGACATCCACACCATAGGCGCGGGCGGCGGCAGCATCGCCTGGATCGATGCCGGCGGGCTGCTCAAGGTCGGCCCGCGCAGTGCCGGTGCATATCCGGGGCCGGCCGCCTATGGGCGTGGTGGCACGGAGCCCACGGTCACCGATGCCAATGTCGTGCTCGGCCGCCTGAGCCCCGAGTCGTTGCTCGGTGGCCGCATGAAGATGCATCCGGACAAGGCACGCGAAGCCGTCGAAGACCTTGCGCGCAAGTTGAGTGTCGACCCGGTACAGGCCGCCGCTGGCGTGGTCGAGATCGTCAACGTGAACATGATGGGCGCAGTACGCGTGATCTCGATCGAGCAGGGCGAGGACCCGCGCGACTTCGCGCTGGTCGCCTTCGGCGGGGCGGGGCCGCTGCATGCGGTGGAAGTCGCGATGGCGATGGGCATGCGCCATGTGCTGGTGCCGGCGCGGCCCGGGCTGCTGTCTGCCGAAGGGCTGCTGCAGGCCGACCAGCGTGGCGACTTCAGCCTGACCCGGCTGGTGGTGCTCGCACCGGCGCAGTTGCGCGCGATCGATGCCGGTTTCGCCGAACTGCGCCGCCGCGGCGAGGCGTGGCTGGCCGAGGAGCGCGCCGACGCTGGCGCTTCGGTGTCCGAATGGAGTGCCGACCTGCGCTATGTCGGCCAGAGCTTCGAACTGGTTTTGCCGCTGTCGGGCGGATCGCTCGATGAAGCTTCGGTGGCCGCGCTGGTCGAGGCGTTCCACCAGCGCCATCGCGAGTACTACGGTTACGACATACGCGACCAGGCGGTCGAACTGGTCAACCTGCGCCTCGCGCTGACCGTGCCACGGCCGCGGCCGTCATTCTCGGCGGTGGCATCGGCGCCGGTCGGGACGCCGGGCAGCCGCGACGTCTGGTTCCCGGCTGGCGGTTACGTGCGTTCGCCGGTGTACGATCGATCGCACCTCGTTCCGGGCATGGCGTTCGACGGACCGGCGATCGTGGAACAGATGGATGCGACCACGGTGATCCCGCCGTCGGCGCGCTGTCGGATCGACGACGCCGGAAACCTGCATGTGATGCTTGGCGAGGTCCAGTGATGAGCAATGAACGCAAGCCGGGGGCGCCCGTACAGGCGCCCGATCCGATCCGTGCCGAGGTGATGGCGCGATACCTGCTCGCCGCCGCGGAAGAGATGGGTGCGACGCTGATGCGCACGTCCTTCTCGCCGAACATCAAGGAGCGTGCCGACTGTTCCACTGCGATCTTCGATGCGCAGGGCCAGGTGATCGCGCTCGCGCAGCGGGTGCCGATTCACCTCGGCTCGATGGTCGGTGCGGTCGACGAGATACTCTCGCGTTACGGTCGCGAGAACATCCTGCCGGGCGACATGTTCATGGCCAACGACCCGTACAACGGCGGCGGCTCGCACCTGCCCGACATCAACGTGATCTCGCCGGTGTTCATCGGTGGCGAGATCGTCGCCTTCGTCGCTAACATCGCGCACCACGCCGATGTCGGCGGCATGGTGCCCGGCAGCGAGGCAGCGGTCTGCAACTCGATCTTCCAGGAAGGGCTGCGCCTGCCACCGGTGCGCATCATGCGTGGCGGCGAGATCAACCGCGACGTGCTCGACATCGTGCTGCTCAACTCGCGCACGCCGGACGAGCGTCTTGGCGACCTGCGCGCGCAGTTCGCGGCGAACCTGGTTGGTACGCGCGCCGTCGAGACGCTGATCGCGCGCTACGGTCCGGAAGAGACCGCGCGCACGATCGCCGGCTACCTCGACTTCACCGAGCGCCGCTTTGCCGCAGCGATCGCGCGGCTGCCGGCGGGTACCTACCATGCCGAGGACTGCCTCGACGGCAATGCCGAGGGCGAGCGCGCGCTGATCCGCCTGGCGATGACGATCGAGGGTGGCCGCCTGCACTTCGATTTCGCCGGCTCCGCGAAGCAGCTCGAATCGGCGCGCAACATCCCCGAGCGCGCGCTGCTGGCGACGATCTACACGGTCGCCAAGAGCCTGCTCGATCCGGACGTACCTGCGAATGCCGGCTACTACCGGACGATCACCACGGCTGCACCGAAGGGCAGCGTGGTCGGTCCGCAGTCGCCAGCCGCGGTCGGCTGCCGATCGATCTCCTGCGGGGTGCTCGGCGACGTCGTGGCCAAGGCGCTGTCGCAGGCGCTGCCGGTGCGTGCGCTGGCGCCCAGCGGGCCGCACCACCTGATGGTGCTGGCCGGCCGCGATCCGCGCAGCGGCACCTACTTCGTCAATTACGAGACCGTGGCAGGGGGCATGGGCGCGCGCTCGAACCGCGACGGCATGGACGCGGTTCGCGTGCACGCGTCGGGCGCGTCGAACCTCCCGGTGGAGGCGCTCGAGCATGCGTTTCCGTTCCGCGTCGATCGCTATGCGCTGTGGGAAGGCTCCGGGGGCGAGGGCGAGTATCGCGGCGGCATGGGCGTGATCCGCGACTATCGGGTACTGGGCGACGACATCGTGGTCAGCCTTTCGTCGGAGCGACAGCATGTCGAAGCCGAGGGGATGAAGGGTGGCCAGCCTGGGTTGCGCGGGCGCTTCGTGTTCAACCCGGGCCGTGCGGACGAGCGCGTGCTGCCGTCGGCCGCAGCGGATGTCCGATTGCCCCGGGACAGCGTGCTGCGTGTCTGCACGCCGGGCGGCGGGGGCTTCGGCGATCCGGCTGCACGCGCGCCGGCGGCACGCGAGCGCGACCAGCGGGAAGACCGGTCGCCGAAGGAGCCGGCGCAGTGAACTACGTCGATATCGTCACGGGGAAGCGCTACCCGTCCGACATGCCACGCTGGCAGTCCGACGACGGCAACGGCGTCGACCTGGAAACGTGTCCAGGCATCACGCGCGACCGGATCGATCCGTCTCGCCGCTCCCTGTGGCGTTATGCCGCCGCGATGGCCGTGCCGTACGAAGGTGCTGTCACGCTGGGCGAGGGCTGGACGCCGCTGCTGCCCAGGTCGTGGAAGGGTGTAGAGCTGCTGTGGAAGCTCGAGTACGTGATGCCGACCGGTTCGTTCAAGGACCGCGGCATGACTGCGATGGTGAGCTACCTGAAGCTGCATGGCATCACGGACGTGCTCGAGGATTCGTCCGGCAACGCCGGCGCGTCGCTCTCGACCTATGCCGCCGCAGCCGGGATGCGCTGCCGGATCATGGTGCCGGCAACGGCCTCCTATCCGAAGATCGCCCAGATGGCCGCGCACGGAGCAGACGTGGTGGCGGTGACCGGCACCCGGCAGGATGTGGCCGACGCCGCACTGCGCGAAGCCTCGTCGATGTTCTACGCGAGCCACAACCGGCAGCCTTACTTCCTCGAGGGCACCAAGACGCTGGCCTACGAGCTCTGGGAACAGCTCGGCTTCCGGCTGCCGGACAACGTGATCGTCCCGGTCGGCTACGGTGCGAACGTGCTCGGCTGTGAGCGCGGCTTCGCCGAGCTGATGCGCGCCGGAGAAACCGACCGCATGCCGCGCATCTTCGGCGTGCAGGCGGCCAACGTGTCGCCGCTGGCGCAGGCGTTCGACGAGGGCCTGGAAGACTACAAGGACATCGTGCCGGTACCGACGCTTGCCGAAGGCATCGCGTCGCAGCGCCCGACGCGTGGCCGCTCGATCCTGCGCGCCGTGCGCGAGTCCGGTGGCCGCATCCTGTCGGTCGGCGAGGACGAGATCGTCGCGGCCTTGCGCACGCTGGCCGGCATGGGGTTCTATGTCGAGCCGACCTGCGCCTCGGTCGGCGCGGCGCTCGGGCACCTGCTCGATGCGGGCGACATCCGGCCGGGCGAGACGACGGTGGCGGTTCTCACCGGCACCGGACTGAAGGCCTCGGAGATGATCGGAAAGGCGCTCGGACTGTCAGCGCGCACGCTGGATCCCCTTGCCGCGCGCCTCTGAGACGCGCGGCATCCCGCACGCAGCACCCCGCAAGTGACCATTGTCGAGAAGGAGTAATTCCATGTACGGATGGAGAGGCAGGATCGGATTGCTGGTTCCGTCGATCAACACCACGATGGAGACCGAGTTCTGGCGTATCGCGCCGCCAGGCGTGTCGGTGCATACCGCGCGCATCGCGGGTGGCCGCGAGGGCACGCCAGAGGAACTGCGCAACATGGAGCAGGCCAGCAAGCATGCGGCGAGCGAAGTGGCGATGGTCGAGCCGGACGTGGTCGTCTATGGCTGCACCAGCGGCAGCTTCTTCGAAGGTCCCGAGTGGAACGACCGCATCTGCGAGCAGTTGACCGAGATCACGAAGGCACCCACCGTCACCACGGCCGGCGCGATGGTCGCCTGCCTCGCCGACAACGGTGTGAAGAAGGTCGACGTGGTGACACCCTATGTCGAACTGACCAACGAACGGTTGAAGCAGTTCGCCAGCGCCTATGGCATTACCACGACCAAGCTGGGAACCTTCGACATGCTGGACATGTTCGACCATGCCAAGGTGCTGCCGGAGGAGATCTACCGCAAGGTGAAGGAGATGACGACGCCGGATTCGCAGGCGGTGTTCGTCGCCTGTACGCAGCTGCGCGCCCTCGAAGTGCTCGAGATGCTCGAGCGCGACCTGGGCAAGCCGGTCTACTCGGCTGTGCAGGCGTCGGCCTGGCAGGCCTACCGCGCGATGGGCGTTGACCCGAAGATCGTGGACTGCGGTAGCCTGTTGCGCTCGCTCGCCTTTACCGAAGGCAAGCCGGCGAAGATGCCGCCGCTTGCACGCATGTCGGCGTGACGCCCGTCCGCGCCGGGATATTCCCTTCCACGCAGAGGAACGTGTCCAGATGAAAGCACCGATCCGCAGTGCACTAGCAGGGCTGGCAGGGGGCGCCCTGGCGCTGTCTGCCGCGAGCCAGGCCGTCGCCCAGGCCTATCCGGAGCGCGCGATCCGCTACGTGGTGGCCTTCGCCCCCGGCGGCATCAACGATCTGCTTGCACGAGTGGTCGCCCAGAAGCTGACCGAGTCCTGGAAGCAGCCCGTGATCGTCGACAACCGGCCGGGGGCTGGCGGCAATGTCGGTGCCGAGGTCGCCGCCCGGGCTGCGCCCGACGGCTATACGCTGCTCAACATCAGCACCGCGCACGTGATCGCGCAGTCGCTCTATCCGAAGCTCGGCTACAGCCTCTCGCGCGACCTGACGCCGGTTGTCTACCTCGGAAGCTCGCCGCTGATCACGGCGGTCAGCGGCACGCTCCAGATCAGGACGGTACCCGAACTCATCGCGTGGGCGAAGCAGAACAAGATGGTCTACGGCTCGGGCGGCGTTGGTGCGATCAGCCACCTCTCGATGGAGATGCTGAAGGTATCCGCCGGTATCGAGGGCGTGCATGTTCCCTACAAGGGCGCCGCCCCAGCCGCAGCCGACCTGATCGGCGGGCAGGTGCACGTCATCTCCAACGCGGTGCCGGAACTGTGGCCGGCGGTGAAGACTGGCAAGGTGCGCGTGATCGGTGCGATGTCCGAGAAGCGGCTGCAATGGATGCCGGACGTCCCGACCTTCGCAGAGCAGGGCGTCAAGGGATTCGTGCTGGGCAACTGGGTCGGGCTGATGACGGCGGCGGGTACACCACAGGCGACCGTCCGCAAGCTCAGCGAAGAGATCAGCCGCGTGCTCAGGCTCCCGGATGTCAGCGAGCGCCTGATCGGGCTCGGGTTCGAACCCGGCGGCGGTACGCCGGCGGAACTGGCCAGGCTGATCGCTGCCGAGACGGTCACCTTTGCAAAGGCGGTGAAGGCGTCGGGCGCCAAGGCAGAGTGACCCACGGCCCGGTGCAGGCGCGCGAATCGCGTCTGAGCCGGGGCACGCTCCGTGTTCAGCGCGGGAAAGCGTCGATCAATGCGCGCGCCGCGTCGGGTGCAGCCTCGAGCTGGTCCACCGCTCCGGCCAGCCGGTCCGCAGCCGCGTCGCCGGCACCCAGCCCGAAGCGCAGGCAACCGCGCAACTTCGCGCGCTGCTCGTCGCGCGTCATCGGCTCCTGCGGGCTGCCCTTTACCGTGTCGCTGCCGACCTCGATGGTCTCGCCGCTGGCAAGCACCACCCTAACCCGCGCAGGTTCGATGGCCGTCGGATCGATCGACGGGTCGTCGACGATCGTGGTCTTCGATGTGAGCATGCCGACCTCGGGTGCCGAGATCACCGACTTCAGGTATGACTCGAGGCCGACCTGGCCATCCAGCAGCGCACGCGCGAAGCCGTAGGCGATGTTGAACTGCGCATGGACCACGTCGTTGCGTGCGGGGTCGTAAGGCGTTCCGACGGTGAGCCAGTTCACGTGGCCGATACGGATCTCGATCGAAGCCACGTCCGCCGGACGGATGCCGCGCGCATGCAGGCCGATGCCGAGGCCGATCGCGGTGTGGTTGCAGCGGCAGCACGGGTAGGGCTTGAAGCTGTACTCGGGCACCCGCCAGCGTTCGCCGAGGCCGTCGGTGAGCAGGTGCGGATGCACGTCGTTGCCCTCGTACAGCGCGAACAGGCCGGCATTGCCTTCGAGCGTGCGGCGCGTGCCGGTCAGCCCGTCCGCGCCCAGGAAGGCGCCCAGCACCGCGGCGCGCGAAGCGAAACCGGCGCCGATGCGCTTCGACAGCACGCCATCGCGCATGCTCTGCGCCGAGCCGCTGGCCTGGTGGTAGGCGAAACCCAGCCCGTTGGCGATGTGCTCGCCATCGAGCCCGAGCAGCCGGCCGGCGGCGATCGATGCAGCCACGGTGCCCGAGACCATCGTCGGGTGCCAGCCGCGGCCGAGGCTGTTGTGGCAGGCCAGGCCGAGGCGCGCATGCAGCTCGGCACCGATGGCAAAGGCGAGGATGAAGTCGCGGCCGCTCACTGGCGCGGCGTCCTCGGCGGTGGCGAGCAGCGCTGGCAGCACCACGCAACTGGTGTGCACGCGCGCCGGGTCGTGCTGATCGTCGAAGTCGAGCGCATGCGCGGCGGCACCGTTGGCGAGCGCGGCCGTCGGTGGCGAGAACCGGCGCAGGCCGATGAGGCCGGTCGCGCTGCCCGCCTGTTCCCAGCGCGACAGGCGTGCCAGCAGTTCCGGGATGCCGGGCGCGTGCGACGCACCTGCGATCGTACCGAGGGCGTCCAGGATGAGTGCCTTGCTGGTCGAGACCACTTCCGGCGGAAGCCGGTCGTAGTTCCAGCCGGCGATCGTGTCGCACAATTCGCGCGTGTACCCATCGTGAAGGGGCAGCGCTGGCGCTGCGCCGGACGGGTTGCTGTGATCGGGCATCGTGCATCTCCAGGCGGGGTAACGAGCAGTGGTTATGATAGCTTCCGCTCGAACGATGCGTCTTTTTACGTTGCCCGATTACCGAAGGAAGACCGATGTCCGTCATCCCCGACAGCAGCGCGACCGGCAGCGGCGGTGCAATGCTGGCCGTGCTCGATCCACTCGCGCCCAGCCATGCAGCCGTCCACGCGCCAGCGGCACGGTTCACCGGATCGCTCGCCGGTGCGACGGTCGCCTTCATCGACAACTCCAAGCCCAACTTCTCGCTCCTCGCGGACGACCTCGAGCAACTGCTGCTGTCCAGGCATGGCGTGGCGCGGGTGCTGCGGCACCGCAAGCCGAATGCGTCGATCGGTGCCGATCCTTCAGTGCTCGACCGGATGGCGTCCGAAAGCATGGTGGTGATCAGCGGCTCTGGCGACTGAGGGTCCTGCGCGTCGTGGAGTGTCCACGACTCCGTTTCGATCGGCCGCCGCGGCGCGTTCGGAATCAGCGTGTGCTCCACGGCATTCGGCGGCCTCGCGCGCGCCCAGGCCAAGGCGCTCGGTGCGCCAGACCAGCCGCTGCTGATCATCGAGCATCCGTTCGGGTCGCGGTCGCGCGAAGAGGTCGCAGCGCTAGCGGAAACACTGGCCGAGCGTATCGCCGAGACGGTACGTCTCGCCGCAGTCGCTGGCGCGGCACGGGCGGGGTCGCATATCGGCGCTACGCCAGCGGCCGGCGCGGCCGATGGCAGGCTGATCGAACTGCCCGCCGATATCGAAGCCTTCCACCAGGCCTGCAGCGACCGACGCTGGAGTGACGGCCTGCCGGTGATCCCGCCGACGCCAGCACGCGTCGCCCGCATGCTGTCCGGCAGCCGCCGGGCGCCGACAGCGGTCGTCGCGACGCTCGCTCCCGGCTTCGGTGCAGCCACCGTCGAGCTGATCGCGGTCAATGCGGTGATGGCCGGTTGCTTGCCTGCCCACCTGCCGGTGCTGATCGCCGCGGTGGAGGCCGCCGCCGATCCGGCGTTCAACCTGCAGGCCGTGCAGTCGACCACCAACCCGGTCACGACCTGGCTGATCGTCAACGGGCCGATCGCGCTGGCGCTCGGCATGAACGCTGGCATCAACTGCCTCGGGCAGGGCAACCTGCCAAACGCGACGCTGGGCCGTGCGCTGCGGCTGGTGATGCAGAACATCGGCGGTGCATGGCCAGCGGAGATGGACCGCGCGACCCACGGCCAGCCGGGCAAGTTCCTGTTCTGCTGTGCCGAGAACGAAGCCGCCAGTCCATGGGCGCCGCTGCATGCCGACCGCGGTTTCGCGACGGGCGACGACGCGGTCACTTTGGTTGCTGCATCGGGCACGCTCAACCTGAACACGCACAGCAAGGATGCCGACGAACTGCTTGCATGTCTGGCACGCTCGATGGCGTACCCGGCCAGCAACGACTATCACTACTGCGGCGAGCCCTGGATGATTCTGTCGCCGGAGCATGCCGCGGTGATGGCCAGGCATGGCTACGACAAGGCGGCCGTCCGGCGGATGCTGTGGGAGCAGTCGATGATGGTGGCCGGCGAGTTCGCGCAGCGGGACTACGAAAGGACGCGCAATGCACGCCTGGGCGAGCTGCCCGGATTCGACCGGTCCACGCGGGTACCACTGTCGCGCTCGCCAGAGGATGTCGGCATCGTCGTGGCCGGCGGGCCGGGTACGCACTCGGTCTACGTGCCGACCTTCGGCGAGACGCGGGCCGTGACGCGCCGCATCGAAGCCTGACTGCGCGGCTGCCGGGGCGGCCAGGATCGCGCCCTGGGCGCGGCAGCGACAGGGAGCGTGCTCAGCCGGCGAGCACTGGCCGCAGCAGGCTGAACGCAAGGCCGACCGCCGCACACCCCGCCAGCAGGGGCAACACGCCGACCCTGAAACGGAACAGCGCGACCCCAGCCGCGATGGCGATCAGTGCTGCAGCCGGATCGAAGGCGTCCGCGAAGCCTTTCGGCCAGAACACGTGGTACGCAAAGAACAGCGCGAGGTTGACGATCACGCCGACCACCGCCGCGGTGATCGCCGACAGCGGCGCGGTGAAGCCGAGCCGACCGCGCGTGGCCTCGACCATCGGCCCGCCGGCGAGGATGAAGATGAACGAGGGCAGGAACGTGAAGAAGGTGACCACTACGGCCGCCAGCGCCCCGCCGAGGAACGGCGCAGCGTCTCCCGCGACCTGCGCCGACCAGCCGCCGATGAACGCGACGAAGGCGACGACGATGATCAGCGGGCCCGGCGTGGTCTCGCCGAGCGCAAGCCCGTCGATCATCTGCGTCGGGGTCAGCCACTGGTAGTGCTCGACCGCGCCCTGATACACGTAGGGCAGCACGGCATACGCGCCGCCGAAGGTGAGCAGCGCCGCCTTGGTGAAGAACCAGCCCATCCGCGTGAGCGTTCCGTCCCAGCCATGCAGGGCCAGCAGGATCGCCATCGCGGCCACCCACAGCCCGCCGCCGACCGCCAGCACCAGCGCGAGCCGCGACCGGGTGAACAGCGTGTGCATCGCCCGCGGGCTGTCGTCGTCGATCAGCGCCGGACCATAGCCCTTCTTCCCGGCTGCATGGCCTCCGCCGAGCGCAAACACGCCCGGCCAGCGCCGCGCGCCGAAATGGCCGACCAGCGCGGCGGCGACAACGATCGCCGGGAACGGTACATCCAGTGCGAAGATCGCCACGAAGGCCGTCGCGGCGATGCCTGCCATCCAGCGGTTCGCGATCGCCCGGCTGCCGATGCGCCACGCCGCATGCAGCACGATCGCGGTGACTGCCGGCTTGATGCCGTAGAACAGCCCGGCGATCACGGGCTGTTCGCCGAAGCGCACGTAGATCCAGGACAGCGCGATCAGCAGCAGCAGCGAAGGCAGCACGAACAGCGCACCGGCGACGATGCCGCCCCAGGTCCGGTGCAGCAGCCAGCCGATGTAGGTCGCCAGTTGCTGGGCCTCCGGCCCCGGCAGCACCATGCAGTAGTTGAGCGCGTGCAGGAACCGCTGCTCGCTGATCCAGCGGCGGCGCTCGACCAGTTCGGCATGCATCAACGCGATCTGGCCCGCCGGGCCACCGAAACTGATGAAGCCGAGCTTGAACCAGAAGCGGAGCGCCTCCGCGAACGTCACCTGCGCTGGTGCCTGCATCGGTGCCTGCGCCGGTGTCATTGGCCTGCCGAGGCGTCGGTCTCGGCCTGACGGCCCTGACCGTGGGGCAGGTCGAGCAGGACGGTGCTCCGGTGTTCGACAGCCATGCCGTGCATGCTCGATCCTGAGGGAAGCTGGGCCTGCAGTTTACCTCACGGTGCCAGGGTGTCCCGCTCGCGGAGGCCGGGGCGCGTTCGGTTACCATCGGCCGATAACGAGACAGTCGAACCAACGGAGGAATCGCCATGCATGCCACGGCCCGGATGAAAATCGCTGCAACCCTCGTGCTCGCATCCGCGGGCGCGATGGTCCCGATGACCGCCGCCGCACAGGACTACCCATCGCGGCCGGTGCGCATCGTCCTCGGTTTCGCGCCAGGCGGCGTCGCCGACCTCACCTCGCGCCTGCTCGCGCAGCAACTCGGCGAGCGGACCGGCCAGCCGTTCCTGGTCGACAACCGTCCGGGTGCCGGCGGCATCATCGCCGCCGAGACGGTAGCCAAGTCGGCAGCCGACGGTTACACGCTGCTGCTCATCACCAACGGCAACGCGGCTGCGGTGACGCTGATGAAGTCGCTGCCTTACGATCCGGTGAAGGATTTCGCGATGATCGCGCCACTGGCCTCGTTCGAACTGGTGATCGTCACCGGGCGCAACTCCCCGATCGGATCGATCAAGGACATCCTTAGCCTGGCGCGTACCGCGCCGCAGAAGCTGAACCTCGGATCGATCAACATCGGCAGCACCCAGCACCTCGCGACCGAACTTTTCCGTGCCCAGGCCGGGGTGCCGATGAACGCGGTGACCTACAAGGGCACGCCGGCGCTGGTTGCAGCGTTGCAGGGCGACGAGGTGCAGGTCGGGTTCGAGGTGCTCGGGCCGGTATTGACGCAGATCACCGGCGGCGCGTTGCGCGCGATCGCAGTCACGGCCGGCAAGCGGTTCGAAGGCCTTCCGAACGTTCCCACTGCAGTCGAGAGCGGCATGCCGCAGTACAACGTGACAGCCTGGAACGGCGTGGCTGCGCCGGCGCGCACGCCGCGGGCGATCGTCGACCGGCTCAACACGGAGATCAACGCTGCGATCGCCCGCCCGGAGATGCGCAAGCGGATGGCGGAACTTGCCGTCACGCCGACCGGTGGCACGCCCGAGGACATGTCGAAGCTGCTGTCGAGCGAGATCCGCCGCTGGGGAGACGTGGTCACACAAGCGAAGATCGAGCGGCAGTAGACTCGTCCGCCCGGGATAGCCCGGCCCGATTCCGCCACGGAGTTCACGCCCGATGAAACCCTGCCGTCCCTACGATACGCAACCGGTCAAGCCATCGTGGGTGCCACCGCCGCTCGCCTGCGACGCCCATTGCCATATCTTCGGGCCTGCCGACCGATTCCCGTACGCGCCCGACCGGACCTACACGCC
Source organism: Rhodocyclaceae bacterium (assembly GCA_020248265.1). NCBI lineage: Bacteria > Pseudomonadati > Pseudomonadota > Betaproteobacteria > Rhodocyclales > Rhodocyclaceae > Rhodocyclaceae bacterium. The sequence continues at coordinate 6,050 of JADCHX010000010.1, read as the reverse complement.
GACCGACGCGGGTTACGACCACCTGCGCGGCCTGCACGACTTCCTCGGCTTCGAGCGCGCGGTGCTGGTGCAGGCGAGCTGCCACGGCGCCGACAATTCGGCGATGCTGGATGCGATCGCGCGCAGCGGCGGGCGCTACAAGGGCGTCGCGATGGTCGATCCCGGTACGTCCGATGCGGCGCTGGCGCGGCTGCACGCAGGCGGCGTGCGCGGCGTGCGTTTCAACTTCGTGAAGCATCTCGGCGGCGCACCCGCCATGGATTTCTTCCACGAGACGGTGGCACGGCTTGTGCCGCTCGGCTGGCACCTGCAACTGCATTTCGACGCGCTGGACATCCCGCAATACCGTCCGCTGCTCGATGCGCTGCCGGTGCCTTTCATCATCGACCACATGGCGCGGGTGAAGGCAGGGGCAGGTACCGGCCAGCCGTCGTTCGTGCAGTTGCTCGACCTGATGCGCAGCAACCCGAGGGCCTGGGTGAAGATCAGCGGCTCCGAGCGGGTGTCGGTCGGCAAGGCCCCGTTCGACGATGCGATTCCCTTCGCACGTGCGCTGGTCGAAGTCGCGCCCGACCGGGTGCTGTGGGGCACCGACTTCCCGCATCCGAACATCAGCGCCGACATGCCGAACGACGGCGAACTGGTGAACCTGTTCGCACGCACGGTCACCGACGAAGCGCTGCGCCGCCAGGTACTGGTCGACAATCCCGCGGCGCTGTACTGGGCTGATTGAGCGTCGTCGGCGCCCGGTTCAGGTGCCGATCAGGCCGCCGTCGATCCGGCGGATGGCCAATGTCGCAGAGCGGGGACGGCCGCCGGCCGTGCCGTCCGGCCAGCTGCTGACCGCCTTCGGACGCGCGGGGTTGCTGCGCTCGCCCGCCGGCTCACCCGGATGCTGGATGTTCACGAACAGCGTCCGGCCGTCGGGCGACATCACGCAGCCAGTCACCTCGGAGCCATTCGGACCGGTCAGGAAGCGGCGTGTTTCGCCGGTCGTGACGTCGGCAACCAGCATCTGGTTGTTGCCCATGCTCTGGTAGTCGCCGCGATGGAGATTGTTGGTCGATACGTCGGTCTGGATCCACAGGTTGCCGGAGGGGTCGAACCAGAGACCGTCCGGGCTGCCGTAGCTGTCGCCCTTGACGTTGCCGCGCTGCACGGCATCGGCTGCCTTCGGGTCGCCGGCGAGCGCGAAGAGATCCCAGTCGAAGCGGGTGGCCTTCGGATCGCGGCCTGCCTCGCGCCAGCGCAGGATGTGCCCGAACACGTTGCGCGCACGCGGGTTCGCGGCATCCGGTCCAGGTCGCCCCGGGGCGCCACGCAGGGGGTTGTTGGTCATCGTCATGTAGACATCGAGCGTGGATGGATGTACCGCACCCCACTCCGGACGATCCATGGGCGTGGCACCGACCCGTTCGGCCGCCTCGCGCGTGCGGATGAGGACGTCGGCCTGGTCGGCGAAGCCGTTCTCGGGCGTCAGCCCGTTGCGCCCATGGACGAGTTCGACCCATTCGCCGCTGCCGCCTGCGTTGAAGCGCGCCACGTAGAGCGTGCCATGGTCCATCAGGTTGCGGTTGGCGGCGCGGTCGCGCGGGTCGTAGGCGTCGCGGGTGACGAACTTGTAGACGTACTGGAATACCTCGTCATCGCCCATGTACCAGGCGAGCCTGCGGTCGGGCCCGACTGCAAGCATCGCCCCTTCGTGCTTGAAGCGGCCGAGTGCGGTGCGCTTGACCGGGACCGAATCCGGCTCATAGGGGTCGATCTCGACCACCCATCCGAACCGGTTGGCTTCATTGGGTTCCTGCGAGAGGTCGAATCGTGCATCGTGCTCGTGCCACCGGTAGGAACTCCTGGCGTTGACGCCGTAGCGGCGCAGCGCCTCGGGGACGGGACTGGCACCGCCGTGGAAATAAAGGTTCCAGTTCTCCTCGCAGGTGAGGTAGGTGCCCCAGGGCGTATAGCCGCCCGCGCAGTTGTTCAGCGTGCCGCGCACGCGGGTGCCCGAACTGTCGTAGCTCGTGCGCAGCGCAGCGGCGCCGGCGGCAGGGCCGGACAGCATCATCGGCGTGCGTGGGGTGACCCGGCGCGCATGGCGCGACGGCGTGACGACGGCCCAGCCGTCGGCGGTCGCGGCCACTTCGATGATCGACACACCATGCGCGGCCTGCGACTTGGCGACCTTCGCAGCCGTCCAGGGTTCCATGCCATCCGCATGCAGCAGGCCGTCATCCGTGTATTCGTGGTTGATGGCGAGCAGCGCGCGGCGCGATCGGCTGGAGCTGTCTGCCGAACCGTACGGCAGCGGGAAGTATTCGATCGCATCATGGTGCATGCCGGACTGGAGCAACTGCTCGTCTGCCGTGTTCGAAGCATCCTGGCGGAACGCAGGCGCGCCCAGCGGTGACCCGATCGGATCACCCCAGGCATTGAGCACTTGCACCCGGTATCCTTCGGGCACCCGCACCGAATCCTCCGCCATCGGCGCGATCGACTTGAAGCCGAGCGCGGGCGGCCCTTGCCAGCGCGTGCCCGAAGGGGTGGCACAGCCAGCCATGGGCACTGACAGCGCGGCGCCGGCCATCGCAGCCTTCAACAGGCTGCGCCGGGTCCGGTCAGGGTGCGCGTGCGCTGCCGGGGCGGTGCCGGGCTGCGAAGGGATGTCGACGGGTTTCATGGGGTTGCTCCGCTGTGTGATGGGCCGGCGCGGCAGGTTTGCGCGATGAAATGCAGCGTAGCGCGGTCCCGTGAACGTCGCGTGACACGCGTGAATTTGCGATGCATTCGCCAACGCCGCACTTTGCGATACAATGCGAGGCTTCGGCAGGCGCGTAGCTCAGCTGGTTAGAGCACCACCTTGACATGGTGGGGGTCGTTGGTTCGAGTCCAATCGCGCCTACCAATTACAAGCCCAAGTAAATCATTGATTTTCTTGGGCTTTTGTACTTTCTGGGCGGCCTCGGGAATGCCCGTTGGGACGAATTCCTTCAGTACCGGGCGCCATTGCGGCCACCAGAAGCTCCCGCGCGTTGCCTTGATCTCCACCAGGAATCCATCTGGCGTAGCGGTCGAGGAGCATCTTCACGGAGTTGCCAGCCCGTCACCGATTTCTCCTTATCCTCCCCGAAGCGCGAGCGGAAGCCTCATTCAGTCGTCGCACTTGGGACTGGGGTGCAGCGCAGGATCAACGCGTGAACGCGCAACCCCCTTGGCCAGCAGCCAGTCTCGTACCAGGTCCCGGTATGTGAAGGCTTCGGAGGGTCCCAGCACATTCGCGCGATAGCTATTCCGAAGAAAGCACATCAACGTTCCCACGCGATCTCGGGCCTCATGTTGTGCGCCGTTTTCCAGTAGCCAATGCACCGCGCGCCAGTCCCCGATCTTGCTGAATGCAATCGTCTGTGTCTCGCCGCCTCCAAGATCTAGGTTCACATTCGCGCCATAGCGAATCATCGTCGCGGCGCGCTCGAACCGCTTGTCGCCCAGCGCCCGGCGTTCTTTCAGCAAGAACATCAAGGCAGTCTGTGGTGCCCACGTCCGCATTACCTTGTTGGGATCCGCCTTGTAGCGAATGAGCAGCAAATCGAACAGTGCCTCGTTTGGGGAGGGCGCCCCCATGATCAGCGCCGTCATGCCGGCCTTGGTGGCCTTGTTGACGTCGGCGCCCGCTTCAAGCAGGGCCGTGGCCGCCTTGACGCTGTCGGAAGCCGCCGCATAAAGCAGTAAATGCACCGTGTCCAGTCCCCAGGCCGTGCGTACGGCCTGGGTTTCGTGGTTCACATCCAATCCGCGTCCGATCAACTCCCGCAAGCCAGCGGCGTCGTCTCGGCGGATAGCCTGAGCCGCTTCGATGTAGGGCGATGTTTCAAACGCCTGACTTTCACGGCTTCCAATCGACATGCTGGTGGCCATCGGTGTGCATCCCGCAAGAAAGACCGTCAAGAAAGCAATCGCGTAGATTCGTCGGTTCATTGGCGGCCTTGTTTCGCATAAGCGGACATGCCCCGCAGGACGTAGTCCATGCCATGCAGGGCAATCGGGGTCATCTTAACGAGGTTGTTGCGTTCAGGCCACGACATGGGTGTGCCCGACGTGCCAATGGCATCGAGCGTGACTTGCCGGCCAGCCGCGTCAGGCAGGGCTGCTGCCGCCCCCTGCAATGCCAGTCCGGCAACAGGCCCCACGAAGAGGGCACTGGCCGCCAGCGGTATCGATCCGATTGAGCCACGCTCTTGCAGGCTCGTCAGTACTTCGTCTTTGACCCTGTAGTTGGTGATCAGGGTTTGTGAACGCTCGTCGCTCCACGTGCCGCCTGCGCGCGTCACGGTGCTGGTGTTCAGACCCGCCGCGTTGAAGGTGGTCGCGGGTAGCCCCGTCATCATCGACATTGCCGCCGCCAGTCCCCCGCCGAGTGAATGGCCTGTCAGGTCGGTGAGCTTATCGCCAAGAATAACTTGGAGCTCCTCAACCAATCGACGGGCTTCTTCGTACTGCGGCGCACGCGGGTCGACGGCCTGCCGATTCCCGGTGATGAAGTCCTGGATGTTATCGGTGCCACGGAAGGCCAGCGTATAGGTGTCGCTCTCGGCGAGATAGAACAGGCGCGCTGCGAAACCGGTGTCGCGGTTCTCGAACCATTCGGGCGCAAGGGCGGACAACACGCCCTCTCCAGGCTCAACACTGTAGACGCCCGACGGTAGCGTACCCCGATAACCCTTCGTTGGATCGCTCGGGTTCACCAGGTATGCAGCGTCGGACATGTGGGCTCTCAGCAGCGCATGCACGCGCTGTTGCGCCGTGGACTGCTGCGAGTCCGCAGCGCCGCCCCCGACCGTCTGCCACATGGCCGCCTCGCGCACATCCTCCCGCGCGGCGAGTTGCTGTTCGCGCCACTCGTCGAACACACCGAGCTCCGGCACACCCTCGGCCGCATCGCTGACCAGCCCACCCGAACTGGCCATCATCCGCCAGTACGATTCCGGCGGTCTTGCTGCTACCGGGGACTGCTGCGAAGGTGCAGCGCCGCTCCCGACCGCCTGCCACATGGCTGCATCGCTGACCGGCCCCCCCGAACGGGCCATCATCCGCCAGGACGATTCCGGCGGTCTTGCTGCTATGGGGGACTGCCGCGAAGGTGCAGCGCCGCTCCCGACCGCCTGCCACATGGCCGCCTCGCGCGCATCCTCGCGCGCGGCGAGCTGCTGCTCGCGTCTCTCGTAGATCTGCCCCGCCAGGGCATTGCCGAGCAGGTTCCCGAACACATCGCCCGCGACCTGGGCGAAGTTCACCCGTCCTCGGGCAACCAGTTGCCCGGCGATGTTGCCGACCACCCGCTCCCCGATGCCCGGTGTCGCGCTGAGCCCGGTCGTCAGCCCCACCCCGACCGCCGCGCCTGCTACCGCGCGCCAGTCGAAGCGCTGCTGCGCCCCGATGACGATGCCCACGCCTTGACCGACGATGCTGCCCGCTGCGGCGTGCACCGCAGCGGCCTGCCACCCCGATAGGTTGAGCTTCTTGGCAAGCCCACTATCGACGCTGTTGAGGCCCATCCGTTGCGTGATGCCGGCACTGATCACCGAGGTGGCGAAGGATCGGAAGTTGAAGCCCTTCTGCACCCCGGCGATGTTGCCGGCGACTTGACCGGCGATGTTGCTCACTGCCCCGATGGTCATCGCCTGGCCCAGAGTCAACTGGCCGGCAGTCCAACCCATCGTTGCAGGCATCGCCACGGCCACCGCAATACTCACCACCATCACCAGCACCTGCCCGAACCCGCCACACCCCCCTCGTCCCTGGGGCGGGGGAGGCGGGGGCGGGGGATCGGGCAAGGTGGGGGTGGTATCGCCGACGATCTCGCCGGGCGAATACGGCCTCACCGGCTGCGCCGAGGCGTAGAGGTCGGTGACCCGATTGGGCACGTTGAGCGTCTGGCCGGCTCTGAGGTCCGCGTCGCTGGAGAGCCCATTGGCCTGCGCGATCAGGAACCACAGCCGTGCATCGCCGTAGACGGCCAGCAAACGTGCTTGAGAATCCAGCGGGCGTGCTTTACC